>DATBRW010000153.1:0-1903 GCA_036560125.1 Candidatus Limnocylindria bacterium | reverse complement strand
GGAGATCGACGCCACTGCCGAGTTCCCCTGGGACCTGAAGGAGCTGCTGGCCAAGCAGGATCTGCTGGGCACCGGCTTCGAGGAGCGGTATGGCGGTACCGCGCTGGACACGCTGGGCCAGACAATCGTGGCGGAGGAGATCGCGCGTGCGGACGCCACCACCAGCCTGATCCCCATCGTCCAGAAGCTGGGAGCACTGCCCATCACCATGGCCGGTTCGGACGAGCAGAAGGACCGATACATCCCGCGGCTGGCATCCGGGGAGTGGCTGATCGCCTTCGCCCTGACGGAGGCGGCCGCCGGCAGCGACGTTGCCAGCAATCGGATGCGTGCCCGTCTCGACGGCGACTGCTACGTCCTGAATGGTTCCAAGCGCTTCATCACCCATGGCAGCGTCGCCAACCTGCTGACCGTCTTCGCGCTGACCGATGCTGACGCGGGCGGCCGTAAGGGGATGAGCGCCTTCGTGGTCGAGACCGAGACGTCCGGCTTCGCCGTGGCGCGGATCGAGCACAAGATGGGGATCCGAGGCTCGCCAACCGCCGAGCTCACCTTCGACGACGTGCGGGTGCCGGTCGAGAACCGCCTTGGTGCGGAGGGGGACGGTTTCAAGATCGCGATGAACACGCTCGACCGGTCGCGCCTGAGCATCGCGGCGCAGGCAGTGGGCATCGCCCAGGGTGCCATCGACGAGGCCACGCGCTACGCGGCCGATCGCAAGCAGTTCGACCAGCGCGTGATCGAGTTCCAGGGGATCCAATTCATGCTGGCGGACATGGCCAGCCAGACGGAGGCCGCCCGGCAGCTCACGTATGCTGCCGCGGCGCGGGTGGACGCCGATGCATCGGACCTGGCGTACTGGACCAGCTGCGCCAAGCTCATCGCCGGCGACACTGCCATGCGAGTCACCACCGATGCGGTCCAGGTCATGGGCGGCTACGGCTACATCACCGAGTACCCGGTGGAGCGGATGATGCGCGACGCCAAGATCACCCAGCTCTACGAGGGAACCCAGCAGATCCAGCGCCTCATCATCGCGCGGCAGATCCTGCAGCGCGCCGGCGTGGGCGCCTCCAACCGCAACCAGGAGCAGCCTCGCCCGTGAAGATCGTCGTCACCGTGAAGCAGGTGCCCGCCACCACCGCCGAGAAGCGCTATACCTCCGACCTGCGGCTCGACCGCGCCGCCACCGAGTCGGTCGTCAACCCGCTGGACGAGTACGCCATCGAGCAGGCGCTGCGGCTCCAGGAGTCGGGTGCCGTGGACGAGGTCGAGTACCTGTCGATGGGGCCGGCGTCGGCGGCGGAGGCGCTGCGGCGCGCACTGGCCATGGGCGGCGAAGCGGCGTACCTGGTGACAGATGACGCCCTGATTGGGGCCGATGAGTGGGCGACCGCCAAGGTGCTGGCGGCGGCCCTGGACAAGCTGGCGCCCGACGTGGCACTGATGGGAATGGCCTCCGATGACGCCCGCGGCTCGCTGGTGCCGGGCGCGGTGGCCGCCATGCGCGGGTTGCCGCTGCTCTCGTACGGCTCTGAGCTGACGCTGGGCGACGGTGTGGCGCGCGTGCGCCGGCTGACGGCCACTGGCTTCGACATCGTCGAGGCGCCGCTGCCGGTCGTGGCCAGCGTGACGGACCAGGTGGGGGAGCCGCGCTACGCGAGCCTCAAGGGGATCATGGCCGCCAAGCGCAAGACGCTCGAGACGTGGTCGCTGGTCGACCTGGGCCTCGACCCGGGCGCGGTGCACGGTGCGGCGCTGACCCGGGTGGTCGAGGCCAATCCGCCCGAGGCCAAGCCGCCGACCGAGCGGATCGAGAACCTGGGTGCTGACGAGGCGGCGACCAGGATCGCCGACTGGCTGGCCGCCCGGAAGCTGATCTAGGCGGGGAGAAACGACATGA
>DATBRW010000152.1:0-8985 GCA_036560125.1 Candidatus Limnocylindria bacterium | reverse complement strand
ACCCATCGCTCCGCCGCTCCAGGTCCGTCAGCGTGACGGCGATGGTCAATCCGTCCGGTGCACTGCAGCTTCCTGCCAGCGACCCCGGTGCACCGACCGACGCTTGGCCACGGCATGTCCACCCATCCGCAAAATCAAGTTCCAGCACCACGCTTTCCTCGTCGATCGCCAGTTGCAGCGTACCGGCGGCGCCGGCACCGTCTCCGGAGAATGTCCCGCGCAGCTGCTCGTCATCGACCAGTGTCGCGACGAGGTCCGCGTCGAAGCTGGCTGTCGGCGCGGAGTCTGCCGCGGCAGGCGCCGGATTGGCAGCCAGCCAGGCGGCGGACGCGCCGCTCCCGTTTCCGTTGTTGGCGAAGTTGTTCCAGCCAGGCTGGGCCGGACCCACGATGGCGAAAGCGGCAAAGGCCAGGAAGCCGGCCCCAACCGCAAACACGGCCACGTCGCCCCTTCTGTGGGGAATTGCCTGCACGATGCGCGCGGCGAGAAGCAGCGTCACCAGACCGCCGCACGCCGCGTAGAGGGCGAGCGCCCAGGGTTGCACTGAGTCGCTGCCAGTTCCGAGGCCATGCAGCGTCCCCAGCAGAAAGACGGCGAATGCCAGGTAGTGGAACCGACGCCACCAGGCGTAGCCGATGCGCTTGCGCACGTATTCGGACGCCCACACGGCCACGAGCACGTAGGCCGACACGATCCCCATCGCGATCCACAGCGGTCGATAGTGGGTCGTGAGCGGAACGAACACCTCCGCCAGCGAGGACCCGGTAAAGGGGTCGACCAGGACCGCGAGCGTGTGCACTCCCGTGAAGACAAGGGCCACTAAGGTCACGAACCGGTGCAGCTCGTTGGTGATGAAGCGCGGCCAGTTCTCAGACGTGGCCTTGAGGGAAAGCAGTAGACCAATCGCCACGGAGGCAGTGACCATGACGTAGGCCAACATGCCGCCAACCCGGGCGACCTCCCAGGTGAGGGTATGGTCGAGTGTCATTGCCAGGTCCCGACCCGGAGCGCCTCGCCGTCATCGGTGACGATCAGCCCGCTTAGGTTGCGCCGCAGCAGGAAATCAGATCCGGTCGCCGGCCCGAGCAGCAGGACCGCCTTGGCCGCCACTTCGGCCTGCTGACAGGTCGCCGCCGCAACGCTTGCCGATTGCAAGCCGGTGGTGGCGGGCATCCCGGTTCGCGGATCCAAGAGGTGATGGCGCGGCTGTCCGCCAACGTGCCATCGGCGGCGTTCGACCGAGGACGTGGCCAGCGCACCGGAGCGCAAGGAGATCTGGCACGGGACGCTGCCCTCGATGGCGATTTCCCAGGTGCTGGCGTTGGGCGGCTCGCCATGGACGGCGAGGTCGCCGCCGGCATTGACGGCGGCATATGTGATGCCTCGACCGACGAGGAGCGCCAACGCAGCGTCGACGGCCATACCCTTCGCGATCCCACCGAGGTCGAGGCCGCCGCCAGCGGGTAGCGTCACGGTTTGGCGCCGGCGATCGACGGCAATGCCGCGCCATTCACGGGGATGCCAGGTTCGGAGCCGTCCACCGACGCGGTCCGGCAACAAGGCATTGAAGGTTCGGTCGTAGCCGAGCTCCTCCATGCGCCGCCCGAGCAGGGGATCGAAGAGCCCGTCCGTCGCCTCGGCGGCCTCGATCGCGGCCAGCGTGGCAAGGAAGAGCAGGTCGCCCACCCGATGCGCAGCTCCGGCGGCGGCATTCAACCGGGCGAGGTCGCTTTCAGGGCGGAATCGGCTGAGCTGACCATCCCAGTCGGCGAACAGCGCTTCGATCGCCACTACGTCAGCCGAGGAGACATCCGGCGGCGTCACGACAGTGATCTCGGTACCCATCGAGCGGAATGCGTGGAATGCGACGCTCGGTCGCTCCGTGACCGCCGGCATGGATCTTATGAGCCAGCCGAGCGCAGGATCGGGGTCGATGCGCTGCCATTGCCCAGGGTTGGCTGCTGATTGGTGAAGAACTGATTGCCCGTGTCCTGCGTGGGCGAAGCCTGAGGACCCGCTTGGGTCACGGCCACAGCTCCGCCGACCAGCCACCACAGCGAGATTGCCGCGGCCACCGTCAGGGCCATGGTGGATGCCTTCAGCCGCCGAAGCCGCGCATTCAGGCGGCCCCGTCGCGGATCTTCACGACGAGGGTTGCTGTCGACCATGGGCTCAGATTGCGCGCCGATTCTTAAGAGATGGTGGGACTCAACCTGTTGCTTTCTTCACCATTTGCGGCGGCCCTAACCCAGGATCCGGGCGTCGCCGTAGCCAGCGGCGAGCAGCTCGCCGGATTGGAAGCGGCGCGGATGGAACTGGTCCAGCCGCGGATCGGGATGGCCGAGCACCAGGTTCGCCACGTGGCGTCCCAGGGCGGGCGCCAGCTTGAAGCCGTGGCCGCTGGTACCGGCATCCACGAACACGCCGTCGGCGATCTCGCCGATCACCGGCTGCCAATCCGGGCTGACGTCGTACAGGCTCGCCCAGCCGCCGCGGGGTTGCGCGTCGTGCAGGGCCGGGTAGCGTCGCGCGACGGCGTTGATGAGCCCAAGCTCCTCGTCGCGGTGCAGGGAGCGGTCGAAGTCGTCGGGGTCGACCGGCGGCTCGGCATGCGTCCAGCCCATCAGGTAGTGGTCCGCCCCCTCCGGCCGGCAGTAGTAGCCCGTCACCAGGTCGCCGTGGCCGAACGGGATGCGGTCGTCGCGCTCCAGCCGGGCGGTGGCGACCAGATGCCGCTCCACCGTGAGCGGCAGCTCCACGCCCAGCTGACGAGCCAGCGGCGCGGTCCAGGGTCCGGCGGCGATCAAGATCCGCTCCGCCACCACGCGGTCGCCGCCTTCCAGCTCCATGATCGCGCCGCCGCCCGGTCGGTCATGGAGGGTCGCGACGGCGGTGTGGGCTCGGAGCATGGCGCCGTCGGCGACCGCGCCAGCCATCATGCCAGCCGTCGTGCCCGCGGGATCGGCGTAGCCCGCGTCGTGCTCGAAGGCGCCGATGCCGATGTCGTCGAGGACGAACTGCGGAAACTCGCGGCGCAGGTCGTCGGCTCCGTAAAGGTCGATCGCGATGTCCAGCTCGTTTAGGCGACGGACGTTGTCGGTGACCTCGTCGGCGTCCTGCGGCGGGTGGAGGTAGAGCAGACCGGTGCGCCGGTAACCCGAGTCGTGGCCCTGCCCGATCTCGGCGAAGTCGGCCATCATCCTGATGCTGTCGCGCGCCGCTTCCGCCAGGAAGGGATTGGTGTAGTACGCGCGGCACACTCCGCTGGACAAGCCGGTCGGCCCACCTGCCGGCGTCAGTCGTTCGATCACGGTGACCCGCGCGCCGGCCTTGGCGAGGTGCTGGGCGGCGCTGGCGCCGTGAATGCCGGCGCCGATGACGGCTACGTCGACGGTCAACGCTTCGCGGATCAGGCCGGGTGCGCCAGCGACGGGATGTCGTCGCGGATCGCAGCCAGGTCTGGATCGTCCTGTGCGACGTCCAGCAGGTCGCGGCGCTGGGCGAACGCGGTGCGCAGCATGCGACGCGCCTCGTCCAGTTCTCCCGACAGGGCGTAGTGGCAGGCGATGTTGTAGAGGAGCACGCCGGAGTCGCTGGGCGGCAGGTGGCCTCGGTGGAGGATCGCCTCGAGCTGACGGGCCAGCACGTCGTAGCGCAGCTGCCCGCCGGTGAGGTTCGCGATGTCGCTGAGGTGCGCGATCGCGTGATTCACCCCATTGGCGCCGATGCCGGCGGTGGTCCCGTCACACTCGCACAGGCTCTCGGTTGAGCTGATGCCAATGACGCCGACCAGTGCGTCGACGCTGGCATCGGCCTCGCGCTCCGCATCGGTCCATGCCAGGTGGGCGTGCTTGGCGCTCAGCACGGCATTCGTTTCGTCAACCGGGGCATCGGGACCTGGATCGGACTCGTCGAAGGGCCGGTCCTGGAGCGTGGCGACCAGCCGGCGCGCCTCGATCGCGCGCCAGGCGGCCAGGTGCATTTGCACGTCCTTGGCGGACCACTCGCCAACCGCGCCGGGGGCGGTGACTGCATCGTGGTCGAGCGAGGCGAAGAGGTCGCGCTCGGCGGAGCGGGTGGCCTGGAGCATGGCGATCAGGTCGGCCTGCAGCGGGGTGGTGATGGGCGCCTGCGTCATGCGGCGAAGGGTAGTCGGGGGCCGACGCGGCAACAAGATCTCTCTGGGAGTGGTGGGCGACGCGTACCCTGTGCGGCGTGACGGAGTTGATGATGATCGAGGTCGACGCGCACACGGCCGATCAGTTCAAGAGTGCGGCCTGCACGCTCGGGCCGGGCGCCATGAAGGAGCGGCTTGGCGAGTGGCTCGCACTCAGAAACCGGAGTACGAACGTTCGCCGCACGCCGGAAGGCGCCGTGCTGACTCTGGCAGCCGATGAGCCGCTTGACGCCTTGACCGAGCTGATGGCCGTCGAGTCGGAGTGCTGCAGCTTCTACCGCTTCAGCCTGGCGGTATCCGGTCCTGTCCGCGAGCTCGAAATCGACGCAGGTCCCAGTGGCCACCTGGCAGTCGAGGCCCTGCTTTCACTGGAGGTTCAGCTGGAGCCGACCTCCGTCATCGGCGGCTGATCCGTGCCGCGCAATCTTGCCGATCGGATCGTGCTGGTCGGCATGATGGGCAGCGGCAAGACCACCGTCGGCGGCATCCTGGCGAGGCGCCTGGGCTGGCCGTTCCATGACAACGACGCGATGCTGCGACAGCTGTTCGCGGCCACGCCGCGCGAGCTGATGACGGCAGGCGGGGAAGCGGCCATGCACTCCGCCGAGCTGACGGCCCTGTCGGCCGCGCTGGCCATGCCGCCGCCTGCGGTGGTGGCAGCGGCGGGCGGCACGATCCTCGATCCGGAGTCACGATCCGAGGTGGCCGGCGCGGGTCTCGTGGTCTGGCTGCGGATGGCGGCGGGGACGGTCGTCGCCCGCTCGGCCCGTGGCGACCATCGGCCTTGGCCTGATGACGACCGCGCCGCCTGGATCGCGCGGGCGGTGAAGGAGCGGGAGAACCTCTACGCGGAGGTCGCGGGCCTGGTCGTGGACACCGACGACACGTCGCCGGCCGCCGTGGTGGATCAAATCATCCGCAAGCTGGCGGAAGCGCCGGCCTAGGGCGACGCGGGCTCGGGCACGACGGCAGTAGTGGCGAATCGGCGCACAGGGCCTAATCTGTTGGCGCTGGTCCCGCAGCGACGAGGGAGAAGCCGGAGTGACAGTCGGCGAGCAGTGGGTCTGCAAGGTCTGCTGGAAGCTGAACCGACCGCGCGACGAGGCGTGCTGGCGCTGCAAGGCGCCACGCGGCATGACCGCGGAGGAGGAGGTCGCCAGGCACCGGCAGGAGCTGGAGGCCAAGGCAGCTCTGCCCGAGCCGGTGCCGGACATCGTGGTGGCTCTGCCGGTCACCGTCTTTCGTGGATACGGCAAGGCCTGGGTGCGCGGCGGATTCGCGATGTTCGGGCTCCTGGCGCTGCTGGCCTTCGGGGGCGTCACCGACATCGGCTACTTCATCCTCACCGGCAGCTTCGGGGCGAGCCTCATCGTCTGCGGGCTGCTGGCGGGCGAGGTGTCGGAGGGGATGCGCAACCGCGAGATCTGGGCCTACCTGGTCGGGATCGCCCTGTCGGTCGCGGGAGGCATCGGCTCCGTCTTCGCGTTCAACGCATTCGGGCCGGGACTGATCAGCCCAACGGCGGTGCGGTGGTTGGGCCTCATCGTGTTCGGTGGCGCTGCGATCGCGGCAGGAGCGGGCCTGGTCATGGTCCTGCGCGCCAAACCGGTACCGGCCGGTTCGACCCCAGGTCCGCGACAGCCAGGTCAAACCAAGGTGCCGCAGGAAGCGAGGACGGATGACTCAGGCTCCTGAGGCCCCGGACGCGCCCGAAGCGCCGCTGGCAGTCGCCCGCTCGGCCCTTGACCGCCATGAGTGGCAGACGGCACTCGAGCTGCTGACCGCCGCGGACGAGGGAGGGAAGCTCGGAAGCGAGGGCCTCCGGCTGCTCGCCAGCGCCGCCTGGTGGAGCGGCAAGTTTTCGGAGGCCATTGAATATCGCGAGCGTGCCTACGCCGCGGCGATCAAGTCCAAGGAGTACGAGGCCGCCGTCGCCGCCGCGTTGGATCTGGCTGTCGCCAACCTGCAGCGCATGTCGATCGGGGTCGCCGGCGCATGGGCCAATCGCGCCGAGCGACTGTTGGAGGGCCAACCCGAAAACCCGGGGCATGGCTGGTTGGCTGCCGTCCGGTCGTTCCTCGCCCACCTGGCCGGCAACAGCGAACAGGCGCTCGCTCAGTCCTCCCTCGCCCTCGACATTGGCACTCGGTTCGGCGTCGTCGATCTGACGACGTACGCGATGGGTTCGAAGGCGGCGGCCCTGATGTCGCGCGGGGAGCTCGCCGAAGGCCTGGCCCTCGCCGACGAAGCCACCGTGATGGCGCTGAGTGGCGAGCTCGCGCCCGACATGGCCGGAGGCGTGTGCTGCGCCACCATCGAAGCCTGTGCCATGGCCGGCGAGCTGAAGCGGGCGGCCGAATGGACGGAGGCTCAGGATCGATGGTGCCGGCGAGAGGGGATCACCGGCTTCCCGGGCATGTGCCGGCTCTTCCGCTCGGAGGTCAAGAGCCTGCGCGGCGATTGGGCGGCGGCGGAAGCCGAGGCGCGTGTGGCTTCGGAAGAGCTGAAGGCCTACATTCCCGCGGCCGCCGGCCTGGCGCTGTACCAGATCGGCGAGATCCGTCTGCGCCGCGGCGATCTCCCAGCGGCAGAGGAGGCCCTGCTCGGTGCGCATGCCGCCAACCAGGACACGCAACCGGCCATGGCCTTGCTGCGGCTGGCCCAGGGACGGGCGGACGCGGCCGCCGTGTCGATCGAGGTGGCGCTCAGCGAACCGGGCCGATCACCGTCTTGGAAGGCGCCGTCGGACAGCTTGTCGTACCGGCTGCACCTGCTGCCGGCACAGGTCGAGATCGCATTGGCGCGCGGCGACGTGGCCCTCGCCCGGACGGCGGCGGACGAACTGTCGGCGGTGGCGGATCGCTTCGGAACAGTGCCGGCCAAGGCGCAGGCCAGCACCGCGCTGGGCGGAGTCGCACTGGCCGAGGGCGACGACGCCGCGGCGGTGAAATACCTGCGCGAAGCAGTAGCGTCGTGGAACGAGGTGGATGCGCCGTACGACGCCGCGCGTGCCCGCATGACGTTGGCCCGAGCGTATGTCGCCACCGCCGCTGATGACGAGGCCCGGGTCGAGCTGAGGACCGCGCGCGACGCCTTCGAGCGGCTGGGCGCGGCACTGGACCTGCGGCGCGCGACCGAGCTCCAAAACGAGATCGCCGGCGGATCGGCTGCGACGCCAATGGGCACGCAGGCGGTCCGCACCGAGCGGGCGTTCATGTTCACCGACATCGTCGACTCGACCCCCCTGGCCGAGGCGATGGGGGATGAGGCATGGGACGCCGTGACGCGCAGCCACGACCGCCTGATGCGTGCCGCCGCCGCGGAGCATCGGGGCGAGGAAGTGAAAGCGACCGGTGACGGCTTCTTCTTCGCCTTCGCCGATGCGGATGACGCGTTCCGCGCGGCGATCGACATGCAGCGGCGGCTGGCCGAGCAGCGCCAGGCACAGGCCTTCGCGCCCGCCGTGCGCATCGGGATTCACCAGGCGCAGGCCAACCGGGTCGGGCTCGATTACGCGGGGATCGGCGTCAATCAGGCAGCGCGGATTGGTTCAGCCGCGGAAGGCGGCGAGATCCTGGTCAGCGCGACATCGCTGACGGCAGCGCGGACGCCGCTTCCCGAGTCTGGCCGCAGGACCATCGCCCTGAAGGGGATCTCCGAGCCGGTGGAGGTCGCGTCCATCAGCTGGCGCTAGGCCGCGTTCAGGAGAGCAGGATCAGGGACGTGATGTTGGTGGCCAGCCCCAGCAGCCCCACGCCGGTCGCCGCCGCCGCTCCCCACACGAAGAGCCGCGGGAAGCGAGCTGCGCCCATCACCAGCACCCCCAGGGTGATCAGGATGGCCACGGCCTTCAGGATCAGCACCCCGTCGAGGCCATGCCAGCGATACGCCAGCGTGGCAAACCCATTGGCCTCCAGCGAAATGCCGTGGAACGTCACCCCGAGCACGAACGTGGCGGCATCGGCCAGCTGGAAGACCAGCAGGAGGCCAAGCATGATGCGGGCCTGCATGTGGTGCGACACTGCATACCGCGAGCCAGAATCGGGGGTTTGCGCTAGATCCGGCCGCGCCAGACACCGGCGGGCTCGAACGTCATCGGTACATCCACCAGGATCAGCTCGCTCGGCTGGTCGGCTCGGATGCTCAGACCGTCCTGATCGGTCACTTTGACGGCGTCCCCGGTCTGCAGCGCTTCACCGCCGAAGGTCGCGGCTCCCTCGATCAGGTAGGCGTAGACGCCGCGTCCTTCGCCGATGGGATGCTCCACCGCGGTTCCTGGCGACAACGAAGCGACATGGACCGATGCGTCCTGGTGGACCTTCACCACTGCGCCGCCTTCCGGCCCAATCACCTTCAGCAGCAGATCGGTCCGGTCCTGCTTGGTGAAGATGCGCTGCTCGACGCCGGGCGTGAGGTCGCCCGTATCGGGCAGGATCCAGATCTGGATGAAGCGCATCGGCTCCGTCTCTGAAGCGTTCAGCTCCGAGTGGAGCGCGCCCGAGCCAAGCGTCATGCGCTGCACCGATCCGGCCGGCAGCGGCCCGAACGGCCCGCCGACGTTGTCCTGGTGGCCGAACGTGCCCTCGACCACGTACGTCAGCCCCTCGACGTCACGATGCGGGTGCAGCGGCCACACGGCACCGGGAATCAGGCGGTCGTCGTTGAACACGCGCATGGCGCCGAAGCAGTCGTTCTCAGGGTCGCGGTACTGGTCGAAGCTGAAATGCCACCGGGCGCGGAACCAGTCTCCGTCGGTGTCGTAGATGTCCTTATCGCGCCGCACGGTGATCATTGGGGAGATGGTGGCA
>DATBRW010000151.1:0-5766 GCA_036560125.1 Candidatus Limnocylindria bacterium | reverse complement strand
TAATGGTGCGCTGCAGGCGACGCCGACCATCGACAGCAACGCCACTACGAGGAGGGTGGTCGTCGATCGGCTTCCGGTCCGGGAAGGGTGACGCATAATGCGGTGGAGACTAGCCCACCGATGGGGAAATGTCCACCAGTCAGGACGAGCCACCACTGCGCGACGCGACTCCGCAGGAGATGCGGACGCTCGGGCATCCGCTGCGGCTGCGCATCCTGCGCCTGACCCTGGATCACCCGATGACCAACAAGGAGCTCGCCAAGAGGCTCGGTCGGGATCCCGGCACCGTGCTCCATCACGTCAAACGGCTGGTCGATGGCGGATTCCTGGCCGCCGATCCGGTGCGCACCGGCAAGCGGGGAGCGATCGAGCGCCCGTATCGGGCCACCGGCAAGTCGTGGGAGGTGCGGATGGCGCCCAGCACCCACCACGCGGCGGCGGTGATCGAGGCGGTCCGGGCGGAGATCCTGGAAGCGGGGGCCGATTCCTCGATCAGCACCCTGCGATTGGGCGTGCGGCTGCGGAAGTCCGACCTGGCGGAGCTGCGCCGCCAGATCCACGCCCTCGGGGACACGTACGCCGAACGCGACGACCCGAAGGGCGAGGCGATCGGCATCCTGGCCGTGATCCATAAGCGCCGGCCGTAGTCGCGGTCACGGGGGCGGCAGTCGCAGCTCCCAAGTGTCGCGCATGGCGTCATCCGCGTTTCGGCCGCCGAACAGCAGCAACCTGCCGCGCTGGACATCGGCGATGAGCTCGGCGCCGGAGCGGGCGGTAGGACCGATGCCTGTCCGCAGCCGCCTGGCCGTGCCGTTATCGCGGATCAGCCACGAATCATCGAGAAATGCGCCGCTCAGCGTGCCGCCGCCGAAGATGACCGTCGCCGATCCCCATCGAGTCGACGCGTACAGCTGTCGGTCCGCCGGCCACTGACGACCGGGCGCGACCTCAGCCCAGGTGTTGGTCCCGATGCGTGGGCCGGGAACGAGCTGCCAGAGATCGCCGAGGGCCGGCACGCCAGTGGTCTGTCCGGCGTACAGGGCCAGGCGTCCGTCATCGGTCCACCAGCAGCCATGCAGGCAGCGCTCGACCGGCCGCTCACCGGCGGGTGTCTCATCGGTCCAAGCCTGCGTCGTGAAGTCATAGGCGCGCGTGTCGGCGAAGCGCGAACCCTCGCTGGTGAAGCCGTGGCTGATCCACAGCCGCCCGTCGGGCCCAACCGCGGCGCAGCTGCCATAGCGCGCCACCGGAGCGTCGCCGCCTCCGGGCAGCTGACGCCATCGGTCATTCGCGGGGTCGTAGGCCCACAGGTCGTTGAAGAAGGCGGTAGGCCTCTGCCCGGCAAAGATGACGAGACCAACGCCGTCCACCCAGGCGGCGTTGTGCCCGAAACGCGCCGGCGGGCCATTCCCGCCGATCCTCTGCCAGCGATCCGCAGTGAGGTCGTACGACCAGAGATCGTCGAACGCACGGCCGGCCCCGTCACGGCCGCCGAACAGGTAGGCCGTCCTGCCGTCCGGGGCCACGGTCCAGGTGTGGTCCTCGCGTCCCGCCGGAGCCTGCCCTTCGTCGGCGACCCGATGCCAGCCGATCGATTCCGGCGGAGTCGGCGTGGCGGCGGGCATCGATGAGGGCGAAAGCGACGCCGAGGTCGTCGACCCTGGCACTCCCGTACCGGAGGGGCTGGGCGATTGCGCGGCCGAACACGCGGCGAGGCCAAGTCCCAGGAGGATCGTGAGGCCACGCGGGATCCCGGTCACGGGTGCCGACCGGCCACAATGGCGGCGAATACCGATTGGTCGATGTTGCCGCCGGAGATGACGGCGACCAGCGGGCCGTCGCCCGCCCGGCCGGTGAGAGCCGCCGCCAGCGCCGCCGCGCCCGCGCCCTCGGCCACGACTCGTATCCGGTTCGCCAGCAGCCGCATGGCAGATTCGACCTGCTCCAGGCTCACCACGATCGACCCGTCCAGCACCGACGAGACCAGCGGCCACATGGCGGGCAGCACGGTTGCTGAGCCGATGCCATCCACGAAGCTCGCCCGTCGCTCGATCGCCACCGGTCGGCCCGCCGGCAACGCCGCAGCAAGCGGCGCCGCTCCCTCCACCTCGGCGGCGTAGACGCGGACGTCCGGGCGCAACGCCTTCACCGCGCAGGCGATGCCGCTGGCGAGGCCGCCGCCTCCGAACGGCACCACCACCGCGCCGAGCTCGGGAAGGTCCTCGACCAGCTCAAGGCCGATCGTCCCGTCGCCGGCGATCATCGGGCGCGACGCGCAGGGATGGAGGAACGCGCCGGCCAGGGCGGGATGGCCGCCTTCCTCCATGGCCTGCCACCAATCGGCGAACGGCACCGGGATGACGTCCGCGCCGAGCGCGCGCAGCGGCTCGATCTTGGCGCTTGGGGCCGAGTCCGGAACCATCACCGTCGCCGGAACGCCTCGGCGCTGCGCCAACCAGGCCACGGCGCGTGCCATGTTGCCGGCGCTGGCCGTGCTCAGTCCGTCGGCGAGCTGTTCTGGAGTCAGGGCAGCCACAGAGTTGAGGGCGCCGCGCAGCTTGAAGCTGCCGATGGGCTGCAGGTTCTCGAGCTTGACGTGGATGCCGGCCGCGCCATCGGCTTCGATTGGAAGCAGGGGAGTGCGAACCACCCCGCCGCGCACGTGCTCGGCTGCGGCGCGGACCTCGTCCAGGCCGACCGCCGGCAGCGGCTCCACCCCGTCAGCCGAGCGGGACCGGGGTGCCGGCTCCCGTCTCGAGCGCCCGCTGGTGGATCCAGCGCGCCGCGGCCAGGTCCTCGATGGCCAGGCCCAGCGACTTGAAGAGCGTGATCTCGTCGGCCGATCGGCGGCCCTCCGCCATCCCGGCGGCGACCTCACCGATCTCGGCCACGATGTGGTCCTCGCCGATGGCGCCTTCGCGCAACGGGATGAGGTAGTCGCCCGCCTCATTGCTCGCCGATTCGCGCCGGTCGACGAACAGGCGCGAGCGCCGCACCGCCTCGTTGTCGAGCTCGCGGTTGGTCGCCTGCGATGAACCAACGGCGTTGATGTGCGCGCCGTCGGCCAGCCAGGAGCCTTCGACCACCGGCGTGGACGAGGCGGTCACGGTGCAGACGATGTCGGCGCCCTCGACAGCAGCGCGGGCATCGGCACTGGCCTCCACCGTGATGCCGGCGTCGGCCGCATCGGCCATGAAGGCGTCGAGGCGCTCGCGGTGCGGGCTCCAGGCCCGCACTCGCCCAAGCGATCGGACGGCGCGCATGGCGTCCAGGTGGGACCGCGCCTGCGTGCCGGAGCCGATGATGGCCAGGTCGGTCGCATCGGGTCGTGCCAGCAGACGGGTGGCCAGCCCGCTGACCGCGGCGGTGCGGATGGCGGTGATGGCGATGGCGTCGATCAGCGCCACCGGACTGCCGTGCTCCGGCTCGAACAGGAGCACGAAGCCCTGGTGCGATTCGTAGCCGGTGCCATGGTTGCCCGGGAAGACGGAGATGACCTTGATCCCCAGTGCCGGCGGATCACCGAGCGCGGCCGGCATGCTGGCCAGGACCGAGGGCACCGGGGTCTCGAATGGCATCAGCATCATCGAGCGCAGCGGGTTGGCGGCGTTGCCGCTCGCCAGGCCGGCGAGCGCCTCGTGCATGAGGTCGACGCATCGGTCCATGGGCAGCAGGCGACGGGCAGTAGCGCCGTCGATGGCCAGCATGCTGCGCGCCTCGGACATGCTCGCATGATGCCCCATTCGTCCAGCAAACTATGTCGACCCTGAGGAGGAGTGACCGTGGCGACCGGGAATGGAACCAAGGAGAGCCCCTGGCAGCTGAAGACGCCGCCGGGAACCAGCGACTATCAGATGTACCGCGACGAGTCTGCCGATCCGCCGGCAATCGTCTGCCAGGTGGGCTCGACCCAGCTCAAGTACCACCTGGGGGCCATCGAGGACTTGCACGCCTGGCTGAAGGCACAGGGCGACTGGGTGCCGCTCGGCGCGGCCGATGAGCAGAAGGACGCGGCACCGGGCACGGTCGAGGCGTGGGGCCGATCGACCGACAACCCGGTTGGTGGCTGGTATGGCCTGCGCAAGGGCTATCGCGGCCGCTTCGGCATGTATATGCCGCCGCTGCTCGAGGCCCTAGGGCTCGCGGAGCTGGAGCACAACCCGCGGAACAACCGGATGCGCGCCATCTGAGGATCCGCCACGGGCGGATCGGTCAGTGGATGATCGTGCGGGAGGATCCTTCGCGCGGCCCGATCATGGTGCCGTCCCGCTCGCCCTCGACCTCGTCGATGATCGTGTCGATGGCCGCGTGCGCCAGGTCCAGGTGATCCAGGATCTGTCGCATCCGCGCTGAGGGCTCGTCCAGATTCTCGGGATCGCTCTCGGCCGACCACACGGTGCGGCGGGCGATCTCGACCAGGGTGTGCGCCTCGTTGAGGTCATTGCTCAGCTGGGCGAGCCGCTCTTCGTCATCCACGCGACGGTGCCTCCGCCAGGGGGAAAGGGTGGAGCGGGAGACGGGATTCGAACCCGCGACATTCTGCTTGGGAAGCAGACACTCTGCCAGCTGAGTTACTCCCGCGCGATCCCGAGTCTGCCGCAGCCGATCTTGGGCGTCAATCGCGTTGACTCCCTGCACCATAAGGGTGACGCCATGTCCCGACAGGAGTAAAACCGTCGTATCCCAGCTGGCCCGAACTCCTGCAGATTGAAGGAGCTTGCATTGCCTGTTCTCTCCAGGACCAACCCATGGCGGTGGCTGCTCGCCGCAGTCTCGGCTGGCCTCCTGATTGGCGCATCGAGCGTGCCAATCCTGGCTGCGCCGCCCAACGTCAGTGTTCAGCCACAGTTCAGCGACGCCGTCGCGCGGGATGTGTCACCAACCTTCCGCTTCCTGGCCGCTCATGCGCCCGAGCGCGACCCGGAGGACATGGGAGGCGAAGACTCCGAGCGGGAGGAACGAGCCGAGGAGATCGAGGAGGTACCCGCCAACGGCTTCTCGGGCGGCAACGCCCAGACAGAGGCACCGACGGCGAACATTCCATCGACCCTCGCCAATTTCGAAGGCATCAGCAACCAGGACAACTTCAACATCTTCGGATTCCGCGTGAATCCGCCCGACCCCGTCGGTGACGTCGGCCCGAACCATTACGTCGAGATGGTCAACCTCGCCGTGGGCATCTACTCGAAGTCCGGCACGCTCCTGCTTGGGCCGGTCGATATCGGCGCCCTGTGGGCAGGCTTCGCCGTCGAGGACTGCACCGATCCATCTGGCGATCCGATCGTGGTCTATGACCAGCTCGCCGACCGATGGATCCTCACCCAGTTCACGACCCGTGGGCTGGACCCGCCGTTCACGGATCCGTTCTACAACTGTGTCGCCGTGTCGACGACCGGCGATCCAACGGGTTCCTACTACCGTTACGCCTTCCGGACCCAGCCTGACCTGGAGGACGGAGGGTTCTTCTTCCCCGACTATCCCAAGTACGGCGTCTGGACTGACAGCTATGTCATGACCACGCGCGATTTTGGGTTCGACGACCGCTACGGGATCAGCGTTTACGCTCTCGAGAAGAACAAGATGCTCAACGGGCAGCCCGCCCGCGCGGTCCAGTTCTTCCTCGAAGATCGCAACGTGCCGCTGAATCTCATCGGTGACGGCCTGCTACCGGCGGACATCGACGGGAAGCAGAAGCCGAAGACCGACACGGCGATCCCGGTGGTTGGCACCCAAGACGACGACTGGGTCTACGGGGCCCTGACGGAC
>DATBRW010000150.1:0-20643 GCA_036560125.1 Candidatus Limnocylindria bacterium | reverse complement strand
CGAATGCCGCCACCTGCCCACCGTTGACGCCCACGTCGCGCAGGGTGACGGCCGGATTTGCCGTCGCGACCGATGCGCTCGAGTACAGCGTCGCAACGGATTGAGTTCCCGCGCCCATCGTGTACCGATCGGCGGTTCCATGGAACTGAATCGTCTGGCTGACCAGGCCTGCACCAGGCGAGCCGCCGGCGGTGTTGATCTGGAGGTACGCCTCAGAAAGGTCCGTTCCTGAATCGGTCAGGCCGATCAGGCCGGCCAGGTCGGGATCGGGGCGCATGGCGATGAGGTTGCCGCCGCCGTCGACCCAGCTGGCAAGGGTCGCGGCCTGCGCCGGGCTGACCGAAACCTCACCAAGAATGGCAACGTCGTAGTCAGCCAGGAGCGCCGCATCGACGGCAGAGATGTCGACGGCCGTGAAGGCATTGAGCCCTTCGTTGCGAAGAATCTCCGTGTAGTAGCGGCTGAATGGGTTGGCCGCCGAGGAGATGACGAGGATCGGGCCACCCGGCCCCTCGTTTGGCGGCGGCGGGGGTGGCGCGGCGGTCGTGAAGGTCCAGACCGAGTTGGCGGCGAGGGCGTTGGTCGAGCCGTCCTTGATCGTGCCATCGGCGATCACGCGGGCCGTGTACTCAGTGCTCGGCTCAAGGTTGCTCGACGGGTCGAGAATTGCGCGGCGTGTGCCGCTGTCATAGGTAACGGAGGCTGGAACGACTGCATTGGCCGGGTCGCGCAGCTCGACTGTCGCTCCGCTGACACCGGTGACCTGCTCACTGAAGGTGGCTGTCACGTTGGTGGTGGCGGCCACGCCGGAAGCGTTGGGCGCGGGCGTGCGAGCGATCACGGTGGGCGGCGTCGTGTCCGGACCGACCTGATCAGTGAAGACGACGTCCACGAGGTAGTTCGACGACCCGAAGGTGGTAATCGGATAGGTTCCGCCAGGGCCGTACTGGTAGACGCCATTCGGTCCGTCGACGCCATCCTGCAGGGCATGCAGCGGCGGGTTGTCAACGCCAGCACTCGCGAAGGAGGTCCCCGTCGCGTAGTTGCCCGACGTCGTGTGGTATGAGGCGACGTACGTCGTGTCCGCCTCGATCGAAATCGGGTTGGTAAAGCTCGCTTCCTGCCAGCCGGTGGCCGACTCGCCGGAGAAGGTCACCGTCCCGAGATTGACCCCTTGGGTGGACCACAGGGTGCCGGTGTGGGCGCCGGTGTTTCCGCTCGTCTTGTAGAAGCGGATGCCGGTGATGGCGCCATCCACGTCGGCCCGGAACTTCACGCCGAGCTCCACCGCGTTGTTGTCGTTGTCCTGCCCGCCCGTGGTGGACGCCGACCAGATGCTGCACGGGCAGGCCTGAGCGCTGACCGTGAAACTGACGCTTACCGGCGTGCCTGGATTGGCTGAGTCGTCGATCGCTCGCGCCTGGACCGTGATGGGTCCTTCGGCCGCCGAGAAGCTGTAGCTCCAGTTGGTTGTGCCGGTCGCCTTCTGCCACGTGGCACCGCCGTCGACGGAGACTTCGACGCTGGCCACGATGCCACCCGTGTCGGCGGCCGTGCCTGAGACAGTGATGCCATTACCGGGGAGGGTGTCGCCCGCGGTGGGTGACGTGATGGCCGCCGTCGGAGCCGTGCCATCCACCGCCCCACCGGCCACGAGCCCTGCTTGGAGGGTACCGGGCTGGAGGCCCATGTCGGACAGCAGGTTGACGGTCGCCTGCTGCATCCGCGGATCCTCGCTGGAGCCGCCTTCGTCATGCGTCCCGTCCAGGCCCCACGACCATTGCGCGGTACCCGCGCCGAAGACGAGCGCATTGCTCTCCGCGTCGCGATAGAGGCTCAGCTGATGGGTCGCTCCCGTGTTGTTCGTCTCGGACATGACGACGCGGCCCGGCGGGTAGGTACTCGCGAATTCCGGGCGATAGCCGTCCCACTCGTAGCCCAGAGTGGAACCCTCGAGCGTGGTGGTGCCCGTCGCCCCGACGATCGATGTGTTCCGCCAGAAGCGGTTCGTCGAGTAGGCCGCCGGGACCTGGATGGCGGTGGTGCTGTTGACCCAGCTGATCTGACCGGAGAGGCTGTTTTCGGGCTGCCCGCCGTCATGGCCCGTGGTCGTCTGCCGCCAGAGTCCGGTCCACGTGTTCGGGTCCGGATCGCAGGCGAAGTTGTCGTTGCAATCCCAGTGCTCGGCGGCTCCCGACGGTGCCGCATTGCCTTCCTTGAAGGCGACCAGCGTCCGGTATGGCGTCGCCGAGCCGTCGGCGGAAGGTTCCCAGCGCGTCTTCCAGTAGATCTCGTTACTGCTGAAGAAGGCAAGGTCCACTCCGGCATCGCGGGCTGCGGTGACGTTGGCGCGCTGTCCGGCCGACCAGTACTCGTCGTGGCCGGAGGACATGAAGACGTTGTGCTCGAGGATCTCCGCGCCATTGCGATCCGAGTCGACGTCGGTGAAGTAGCTGACGTCGTAGCCATTGCGCTCCAGCCAGCGGACCATGGGGTACTCGGCGTTGAACAGCCAGTCTTCGGTCGGCGTGTCGCGCGTGGTGAAGGGACGGTTGTAGCTGACCTTGTGGGCATGACCGGATGGTCCGCCGTAGAGGCTGTAGCCGCCGTACTGGTTGTAGGCCTGCCAGGTCGTGTCGGACGTCTGGACCAGGAGGTCGGACCCGCCGTCATCGTCGCGGACGATGAACGCGATGTGGCTCGCCAGGTCGCCGCCGACGTCCTGGCGGGTCGGCCGTGCGAGATAGATACCGGAGACCGCATCGCCTGGCACAGACCATGTAGCCGAGACGCTCCAGTTGCCGCAGTCGACCAGGTTGTCGTTGGTGGTGCCGTCGGTGATCGTGCAGGCCGGCTGATTGGTCTCTGTGGTGCCCGCCGTCGCGATGGTTGCGACCTTGCGAGCGCCGAGCCCGCCGTAGTAGCCAAGCCGGTAGATGTCGATGCGGAAGTTGGTCGATGTGGTGTCGATCTTGAAGCTGACCGTCTGACCCTGGTCGACGCTGATATCGGTCGCGAAGCCCTGGATTGATGAGTCGCCGGCACCATTCACGTCCCACTCTGATGCGGGAGAGCCAGGCTTCGAGTTCTCGCAGACGATCTCGTTGACGATCGGCGGATCGCAGGGTCCGGCGGCGCGCACGGGCACGACCGCGTTCAGACCGAGGATCGACTCGAGAAGGCTTACCGCAACGAAGAGGGCGAGTAAGCGGCGCGGCACAGTGCCGCGGCGGATTGAGAGCAAGGGCACGCAGACGACCTACCATGCAGGGGGAAGGATGGATCCCTCACGGCGATGGTGGTGGGCACTTCACACCGGTAGGTAGGCCTCAGGGCCAATCACAGGGTGCGACTCCCCTTCCGCATCCTGGCTTGGCAGCCGCCGGATAGTACTACAGGTGTTGTAGAAGTAGTACTAAGGTCCGGGGTTTTTGTTGACTGGATGCAACGTTTGAGCGTGAATCGGCTTCAGGTCATGCCCTTGGCGCTTGTTAGCGGCGCACGAATGCGCGCCAGGCGACGAAACCTACCGACGCGAGCAGGACGACGAACAGTCCACTGACAACGAGCGGTTGATCGACTCCGGGCAAGCCGCCGGTCTGCGTGTTGGATTCCGGCGAGGCTGCCGCCGTCGCTTGTGTGCCGGTGGCTGTGGCAACGGGCGAAGGGCTGGGCTCGGGGGTCGGCGTGGGGCTGGGCGAAGGCATCGGAGTGAGGGTCGCCAGAGGCTCCCCCGTCACCGGGTCAACCATGGTGTAGTGCTTCCACAGATACTCGCGAATTGTCAGTCCGGACCGATGCACCTTCCGCGCCATCTCGCGCCCCAGGTAGCGGTAGTGCCACGGTTCGTAGTGGAAGCAGGTCCGCTGATTGAAGAGTTCCTCGTTGTCGCCCAGCGGGTAGCTCATCAGCCACCCGTATTTCCAGGCGTTCTCCGCCATCCAGGCACCAGACGGATCCGTCGCCCAGTCGCCCTGCAGGGCGCTGCCGCCGCCCAGCGTCATGAAGTCGATGGTCAGGCCGAGCTGATGCTCTGAGTGGCCGGGTCGCTGTGAATAGGTGATCGCGTCGTCATAGCCGTCGACGTTGACCCACCCGTTGAAGCTCGCCACCTGGTCCGCGTAGCTCCGGTACGGGCTGTTGACCGCGATAGGCGTCCCATTCCGGGCCGCCGCCCTGGCCATGGCGCGCAGGTCGTCGATCGCCACCGCGCGGATGACGCCGGGGCCGGCAATGCCCGCATCGCTGACGGGCACGAGATCCGGCGGCTCGTACCTCCGCGAGACCTTCAGCAGCCAGTCGACCAGCGTGGTGCTCCAGCTGTCGTAGTCGTGCGGCACAGTCATGATGTCGTCCAGGCGGCACTCCGGCACCGGCCCGACCGCCTCGACGTCGGCGGGTGCGCCAGTCCAGGCCGGCAGCGCCACCGCGGCCAGGAGCAGAGCCGCCAGCGGTGCGCGCAGCGCCCGCCTCATGCGTCAGTCATCTGCCTCTCATCGCCGGACCACCGGAACATCGAATCCATGCCTGCCTCCGCCAACCTACGATAGCGCCGTGCACATCCACCCAGCGCGACGAGGCGTTTCTCTCGCCGCCCTGCTCCTGCTGCTCGCAGGTTGCGTCAACCTGAACCCCAACCCGCAGCCGTCGTCGCCCGCCGCGACGCCTTCCGCCGGCGAAACCTCCGGTGTCTCTCCCTCCAGAATCCCGTCGCCGACCGAAGCTGCCAGTCCGACGCCGGCACTCCCCGCGGAGTTCCCGCTGGCGGTGGTCACCGGTATCACCAACCTCAAGCCGACGATTTCCCTCGACGAGCTGCCGGTGCTCGCCGCAAGTGGGCGGCTGCTGGTTCCGTGCGGTGTGGCGGTCCAGCGGCCAGAGTTGACCGCGGGCGCTGCCTGTCGCGACGCCGACCGCATCGCGACATTCCTGGAGACGCACCAGAACCGGATCGCGCTGTTGCCGACAGGCCTGGTGGAGCCCACCACCAAGGTGCTCTCGATCGCCGGCGACGGTCCGTTCGGCCTGTTCGGACCGGACCTTTTCGGTGACCCGCGGGCGCGAGCCCTGGACTACCCGGTGATCGGCATGGCGTCCGGTGACGGCACGGCCGGACTGGACCCGGCCTGGTTCGCCTACGACCCCACCCAGGTCTGGAACCTGACCTCCATCGGCAGCCTGTGCTCAAGCCCGATCGTGGCGGAGCAGGCGGTGCAACTGGGCAAGGGCTGGGACTGGGCCTTCAACGGCGGCACGGCGCGGATTACCAGTGGTGCGCAGGTCGATCCACCGGACGCCGGCCCCTACTTCCCGATCTCGACCGCTGAGACCGGGAACGACGGCGCGACGCCAGCCGTCCTGCGGCGCTCCGACCTGGCAATCGCCGATCACGAGTGCCCCATCGAGCCGAACGCGGTCTGGGGTGCGAACTACAGCGGCTCGCTGGTCTTCAGCGTCCCGGAAGCCGTCGTCGTCCAGTGGAAGCGCAGGCTCGGACTGGATGCCGTGTACTTGGCCGCCAACCACATGAGCGACCGGGGCGTGGCCGGCATCGAGTCGACGCTGCGCCTGCTGGACAAGCACCACCTCCCGCGCACGGGGCTGGGCATGAACCTGCATGACGCCCTGGCACCGGCCTTCCTAGACGTGGCCGGCCTGAAGGTGGCGCTGGTCGCCTGGAACGACGTCAGCGGCGTCGCACGCGCCGACGCGGTCACGCCCGGCGTGCCGTGGATCACCCGCCAGAACGTCTTCCGGGCGGTGCACCGCGCCCGCGAGGGCGGCGCCGACCTGGTCCTCTGCGATCCGCAGTGGTGGGGTGGGGCCGAATACCACGACGACCTGTGGCCGCTCCAGCGCGAGCAGCTCGGCTGGTTCGATCGGGCCGGTTGCGACCACGTCATCGGCGCCGGCACGCACGTCGCCGGACCCATGCTCCTGCGCCAGCGCGATAGCGGCCCGAGCGTGGTGCTCGCCAGCCCAGGCAACTACATGTTCGGTCAGAACTGGTGGCAGGAGGTCCAGGAGGGCGTGATCCTGGACATGTCGTTCAACGGCAAGACGCTGGTCAATGTCCGGATGCGCCCGTACGTGATGCATCTCTATGCGCGGGCCAGCCTGACCGATCCGGAGGGGGACGGACGCTACGTCCTGGAGCGGATCTTCAAGTACTCGGAGATCGACTCGACTCGCTAGCGAGAGCCGTCAGCCGGCGGCGAGACGCCTCGCAACCTCGGCCTCCCACTCCGGGAAGTAGCGGCCAATGACCGGCAGCTCGAAGCGGCGCAGGATCGACTCCCGTGGCTCCCTGGTGAGCAGGAAGTCGAAGGCTGCGCGCACCAGCGTCTCCGGGTCCGCGGCCCCCGGCTGCAGTCGCTCCAGGTCGGCGGCCTCGACCTCAACCTGGTGATGGGTGGCGGCGGGGTCGTCGCCCACCATCACGGCGCAGGTCCAGCCCGCATCGTGGGGCTGGCAGCTCACGGTCAGCGGCGTCATGCGGCGTCGTCGGCCGCTTCCAGTGTGGCGACTTCAGCCCCTGGCCTGGCCTCATCCGCGCCACGCGGCCGGCCGCTGACCATGGCCACCACCGCACCGATGATCAGCGCGGCCGCCAGCAGGATGCGAGGCGTCAGTGGCTCGTCGCGGAAGAGCACGCCCAGGAAGACCGCGACCACCGGGTTGACGTAGGCGTAGGTGGCGACGGTGCTGATCGGCGCATGCTCGAGCAGCCAGACGTAGGCGGTGAAGGCGATCAGCGAGCCGAAGACGATCAGGTAGGCAAGCCCCAGCAGGGATTCAGTCGAGACCGATCCGGGCTCCAGCGAGGCGTACTCGCCCAGCAGGACGGCCACCGCCAGCATTACGCCACCGCCGACCAGCTGCTCCATCCCCGACCCCATCAGCTGGTTGGCAGGCAACGGCGCGCGACGGGCATACAGCGAGCCGGCTGTCCAGGCCAGGGCGCTGCACATCACGATCACGACCCCGACCGGGTCGATCGCGTCGATCCCTTCCGACGGCAGCAGCAGGATCGCCACGCCCACCAGTCCCACCCCCAGGCCGCCGATTGCCAACAGGCTCGGCATGCGGCGCGTCATGACCGCCTCGCCCAGGTTCATCCAGATCGGGACGGTGGCGATGATCACGGCCGCGATGCTCGACGGGATCCGCTGCTCGGCCACCGACACCAGGCCGTTACCGCCCAGCAGAAGGAAGGTGCCGACGATGGCGGCCGTGCGCCACTCGATCAGCCGCGGGCGGGTGAGGCGCGACTCGGGTGCGCGGCGGCGACGCCACCGGGCCTGGGCCAGCAGGAAGGCGAGCAGGAGGCTGCCGGCAACCGTGAAGCGGACGCCGCCGGCCATGATCGGCGGCAGCGTCTCGACCACGTACGCGATGGCGAGGTAGGTCGAGCCCCAGACGATGTAGACCGTGCCCAGCGCCAGCGCCACGGACAGGGTGGAGGAGCGACCGTGGCTGGTGGGCATGCCTCATTGTCGCCGAGACCAGTCTGGGGTGACGGCAGTCGATTTCGGCGAGCATGGATCGTCGTCACAATGAGCGGGACCGAACGGCCACGCCACCGAACCTGAGGGATGGTCGATGAAGTACATGGTGCTGATCGCAAGCACGGGCGATGGGTGGGACTACCTCGATGCCGATGGGCAGCAGGCGCTGTACCAGCGCATCTCGTCGTGGTGGGACGAGCACACCGCCTCCGGCGAGATCCTGGACGGCCACCAGCTGCAGCCGGCAGAGACCGCAACCACGGTGCGGCTCGACCGCGGCGGGCAGGCGAGCGTCACGGATGGTCCCTTCGTGGAGGGCAAGGAGATCGTGGGCGGCTACGCCCTCATCGACGTGCCCGACCTGGATGCCGCCATCAAGCTCGTCGCCGGCTGGCCGGCGCCCGACATCCTGGAGATTCGCCCGGTCGTTGAGAGCCGGCACTGACGGACCTTGCCTGAGCGGCCGAGCGTCGACGCGTCTCTGGAGGCCGTCCTCCGCGAGGAGCGGACCCGACTGATCGCGGCGCTGGTGCGCATCCTCGGCGACTGGGACGTGGCCGAGGAGCTGGTGCAGGACGCGGCCGTATCGGCCCTGGAGCACTGGCCCGCCGAAGGGATCCCCAACAACCCCGGGGCGTGGTTGATGACGGCGGCCCGCAACCGGGCCGTCGACCGCCTGCGTCGCCAGGCGCGCTATCGGGACCGGCTCGCTCAGCTCGGGTACGAGGCAACGCAGATGGATGCACCGATAGCGACCGGTGGGCCGATGGCGGCCGATGACCGACTGCCCCTGATCTTCACCTGCTGCCACCCCGCGCTGAGCCGCGAGGCGCAGGTGGCACTCACCCTGCGCACCGTGGGCGGCCTCGAAACGCCGGCCGTGGCGCGCGCGTTCCTGGTGCCGGAGGCGACCATCGCGCAGCGGCTGGTGCGTGCCAAGCGCAAGATCCGCGACGCCGGCATCCCCTATCGGGTCCCGGACCTGGCCGAGCTGCCGCCGCGGCTGGACCAGGTGCTGTCGGTCCTGTACCTCATCTTCAACGAGGGCTACCTGGCGTCGGCCGGGGACGCGGCCGAGCGGCGCGACCTGGCGCGCGACGCCGAATGGCTGACCTCGCTGCTGGTGCGCCTCATGCCTGACGAGCCTGAGCCGATGGGGCTGCTGGCGCTGATGCGGCTACACCTCGCGCGCGCCGATGCGCGCTTCACCGCCGACGGCGCCATCGTGCTGCTGCCTGACCAGGATCGCGACCGATGGGACCGCCAGGCGATCACCGACGCGGAGGCGCTGGTCGAGCGGGCGCTGCGCGTCGGGCGGGCCGGTCCCTATCAGCTGCAGGCGGCGATCGTGGCGGTGCATGCCGCCGCCCCTTCGTACCACGAGACCGATTGGGCCGAGGTGGTGGCCCTGTACGACCGGCTGTATGCCATCCAGCCGACGCCGGTGGTGGCACTCAACCGTGCGCTGGCTCTGGCCGAGCTGCGCGGACCGGAGGCCGCGATGGCCGAGGTCGAGCCTCTGGCCGAGCGCCTGGCCAGCTACCACCTCTACCACGCCGCGCGGGGCGAGCTGCTACGGCGGCTGGGACGCTTCGACGAGGCGCGCCGGGCCGACCAGGAAGCGCTGCGCCTGACCGACAACCCGGCCGAGCAGCGGCTGCTCCGGGAGCGGATCGCCGCCGAGAGCGCGTAACAGGATCGGACGTCGCAGCGTTTCAATGGCGCGCCGGAACCACTCCGGCGCCCATCACAAGGAGCGCCCGCACGTGAATCCCCGTCCCGTCACCTGGTCTCGCCCGACCGCCGTCGGCGCTGCAGTGCTCGCACTGACCCTGGTCGCATGCGGCCCCGCGGCCGGCGGGAGCGCATCGCCGTCGATCAGCGCAACGCCGAGCGCCGCCCTGCCGAGCGAGTCTGCCGGCGCCTCACCGACATCCGCGCCCACCGCCGAGCCAACGGACGATCTCGGCGCATTCACCTGCGACATGCCTTTCGAAGGCGTCGGCACGGTGGATCGTGCCCAGATCACTGATGTGCGCGTCGGCACCCATGGGGACTACGACCGGGTCGTGATCGAGTTCGATGACGGCATCCCACCGTTCACGCTGGACGAGGCCACGCCACCCCTGCTCGCCGACCCGAACGGCATGGAGATGGAGGTGGAGGGATCGGCCTTCTGGTCGCTGGTACTGCAGGGCGGTACGCGGGTGACGGTCGACGGCTCGATGTCCTACGACGGGCAGACCGACTTCACCCCCGACTTCCCGGCGCTTGCCGAGCTGGTCGAGGCGGGCGATTTCGAGGCGGTGAGCAGCTGGTACATCGGCCTCCATGCGTCGACCTGTGCCCGGGTGCTGACCCTGAGCCATCCATCCCGCCTGGTGGTCGACATCCAGCATTGATCGCCTTCCGCTAGCATCGGTCATCCCACATCCGCACCTGCGAGTTTGTTGATGGCCGATTCACCGATGCCGCCCAGCGGGGCGCTCGATACCTCCAAGGCGTACCGCGCCCATTTCAAGACGGAGCGCGGCGAGATCGTCGCCGATCTGTACGCCGACAAGGCACCGCTCACCGTGGAGAACTTCGTCAACCTGGCGCGCTCGGGCTTCTACGACGGGACCACCTTTCACCGCGTGATCTCCGGCTTCATGGCCCAGGGCGGCGATCCAACCGGCACCGGGCGTGGCGGGCCGGGCTACCAGTTCGACGACGAGTTCCACCCCGACCTGCGCCACAACGGTGCCGGTGTGCTGTCGATGGCGAACGCCGGTCCCGGCACCAATGGCAGCCAGTTCTTCATCACCTTCTCCGCCACGCCGCACCTCGACGACCGGCATACGGTCTTCGGTCGCGTCGTGGAAGGCATGGACGTGCTGAATTCGCTCCGCGAGCGCGATCCCGGCCGCGACCCGAATCCGGGCGACCGCATCGACGCCATCGAGATCGAGGAGCGCTAGCCGCCCCGCCAATGCCTGCGCCACTCACGCTGGCAAGCCTCGGGCAGCTGCCGCTGCCCGGCACGGACATTCCTGCGGGTCTTGCCTTCACGCCGGACGGTGGCGCGTTGACCTACCTGCAGAGCACCGACGGCTCGCTGGTGCGTTCCCTGTGGTGGCACGACCTGGACAGCGGGGAGCGGCGCGTGATCCTGGGCCCGCAGTCCGGGACAGAGCACGAGACCACGCTCAGTCACGAGGAGCACCTGCGCCGCGAGCGCACCCGCACCAGCGAGCTGGGCGTCACCGAGTTCGGCTGGGCCACGCATGCGGAGCGGCCCACCCTGGTCGTCCCCGTGGGCGGGCAGGTGTTCGTCGGTTCCGGACCGCTGGCCGGCGATTCGTTGGCGCCGCTGCCTGACGTGGAAGGCGCGTCAGCCGTCGCGGTTGCGCCGGATGGCCGGCATGTCTCGTTCGTGCGCGATGGCGACCTCTGGGCGGCGGCCCTGGATGGCGGCGCGCCGCCCCGTCGCCTGACCCAGGACGCCGAGGCCGGCGTATTCAACGGTCTGGCCGAGTTCGTGGCCGCCGAGGAGCTCGATCGTTACGACGGGATGTGGTGGAGCCGTGACGGCCGGCATCTCGCGTTCGCCCACGTCGACGAGCGGCACCTCCCGACCTTCACCATTTCCCACCTTGGCGCCGCCGCCCCACACGACGAGGAGCACCGCTACCCGTTCGCCGGCGGGCCGAACGCGCGGGTAACGCTGCGGATCGCCACCATCGACGGCGGCGGAGTCCTGGAAGTCAACCTGGGCGCAGCCGAGGACGATTACCTGGCGCGCGTGGTCCCGGAGGCGAGCGGCAGCTGGCTGGTGGCGGTCCTGCCCCGTGACCAGCGATCCCTGCGCTGGCTCCGCGTCCAGCCTGACGGGCGCGCCACGGAGCTGTGGACGGAGCAGTCCGAGCCGTGGCTGAACGTCGACCAGCACACGCGCGCGCTTGCCGACGGCAGCATCCTGCGCAGCACCGAGCGAACCGGCTTCCGTCACCTGGAGCTGCGAGCGCCAAATGGCGAGCTGCATGGCCAGCTGACCGAGGGCGACTGGGTCGTGACCGAGGTGGTCCACGTCGATGAGGCTCGGCGTGAGGTGCTCTTCATCGGCACCGCGGACGGTCCGACGGAGCGACACCTCTACGCGGTTTCGCGTGACGCGGCTGCGCCGGAACGCAACCCGAAACGCCTGACCGCGGAACCGGGCTGGCACGCGGCGGTCGCCAGCCGCGACGGTTCGCACTGGGCCGATACGTGGTCAGATCTCGAGCACGCGCCATCCGTTACCGTCCGCGACCGCGACGGCGGCAACACCGTGTCGGTGCACGCGTCCGCCGGCACGGCGGCCTCCTTCGGCCGCCGCCCGCCTGAGCTCCGTTCGGTGACGGCTGCCGACCACGCCACGCGCCTGGATGCCGCCCTCTACCAGCCCGCTGAACCGGCCGCCACACCGCCGCCGTGCGTCGTGTGGGTCTATGGCGGGCCGCATGCGCAGTACGTAAAGAACGCCTGGGAGATGACCGTTTCGCCACTGCGCCAGTACCTGGCCCAGTGCGGTGTGGCGGTCCTGGTGGTGGACAACCGCGGCTCCAACTTCCGCGGCCTTGCCTTCGAGGCGCCGCTGGCCGGCCACCTCGGTGGCGTCGAGATCGCCGACCAGTGCGCCGCGGTGGAGCAGCTGGCCTCAGCCGGCGATATCGACGGGTCGCACGTGGCGATCACCGGCGGCAGCTACGGCGGCTTCATGACCCTGATGTCGGTCATCCGGCGACCAGACGTCTTCCGTTGCGGGGTGGCGATCGCGCCGGTCACCGACCAGCTCGGCTACGACACCGCCTATATCGAGCGCTACCTCGGCCACCCCGGCCACGAACCGGAGGCGTACGCCCGCTCGTCGGTCCTCCCCCACGCCGAACGCCTCAATGGCTCCGTGCTCGTCATTCATGGCGCGATCGACGAAAACGTGCACCTGCGCCACTCGATCCGGCTCGCGGCAGCCGTCCAGGCCACGGGCCGCGACCTCGACCTGGTCGTGCTGCCCGACGATCGGCACCGCGTGCGATCGCCGACCGGCCTCCTCACCCGGGACCGCCGCACGGTGCAGCACCTGCTCCAGGGTCTGGGCGTCCAACTGCCGGCTGAATTCGGAACCGCCAACGGCGAGGCGGTGTAGAGAGGCATACCGCCATTACGGAGAGCCTCCCATGCAACGTCGACTGGCCCTCGCGACCCTCAGCGCGTCCCTGCTCACCCTGATCCTGGCCGCCACCGCATTCGCCGGCGGCTGGGCCAACGCGGTGATGGACACCCCGCCCAATGACCCGGCCGGACCGAACGAGCCCGTCACCCTGGGCTTCACCCTGCTGCAGCACGGCGTGACACCCGTTGACTGGGGCACCGCGCAGATCGTGCTGACCAACGACGAGACCGGGCAGCAGATCGTCGCCAATGCCACGGCCAGTGGCCCAGTCGGGCATTGGACCGCGGACGTGGCCCTCCCGGCGGACGGCTCGTGGAGCTACCAGGTCCGCCACGACCTGGAGATCACGCTGATGGGCGCCCAGCCGATCAGCGTCGGCGGCGCCGAGGCTGCGAGCACGGGTGGCACTGCCATCCTCGGCATGTCTCCGGCGCTGCTGGCGGCGGGCGGCTTCCTGGCCCTGCTGGGCATGGCGGTCCTGGGCGGCGTGCTGCTGGTCGTCCGCAACTCGCGTCCCGACGAGGTCCGCGCCTAGCGCTTCCGCATCGCTCGCGGAGGACGAGTGGCCCGCCCCAGACTCAGTCCGGGGCGGGCCTCGTCACGTGCGACAGCCCACGCGGGGAGCGCCGAGGCCGTCGCCACGGATCAGGCGGCCGGCTCGTACAGCAGGCCGTAGGTGATGGTCGGGTCGGGCGCGAACGCGACCCGAATGGCGCAACCGCCACAGACGAGCTCGTCGGCCGACTCGTCGACCTCCCAGGTGACCTCGTCCTGGCACAGGGGGCAGGAAAGCTGAATCGTCATGCGCCGCATGCTGAGCGTGGCGCGTGACACCTCCACTGTCGCGAAATACTTGCGTGATTGCGCAATCAATGAGAGAATCGTGGCCGATGGAAGCGACGCTCAACCCAACCGACGTGCTCCGCGATCGGAGCGCGGCGATTGCCAAGGCCTTGGCCGATGCCAAACGCCTGTGCGTGGTCGAGCGGCTCGCCGACGGCGAACGATCGGTCAGCGACCTGTCGCGCGACGTCGGCTGCCAGGTGCCGAACATGAGCCAGCACCTCGCGGTGCTGCGCAGCGCCGGCATCGTGGCCACCCGCCGCGAGGGCAGCACCGTCTTCTATCGGCTCGCGGACCCGAACGTCCTCGAGGTATATCGACTCCTGCAACAGGTCGCCCGCTAAAGGCCGACGAGAGAAAGGACCATCCAACTACCCATGTCGAACATTCGCGAAGCGACCGACGACAACTTCCAGGACCTGGTGATCAACAGCGAAAAGCCGGTGATCGTCGACTTCTGGGCCGCCTGGTGCGGACCGTGTCGGCTCGTGGCGCCCGAGATCGACAAGCTGGCCGAGAAGTACGCCGGCACCGTCGAGGTCGTGAAGCTCGACGTCGATGCCAACCCACACACCGCCATGCACTACGGGATCATGAGCATCCCGACCGTCGCCTTCTTCGCTCCTGGCCAGCCGCCCCGCGCCGCAGTGGGCTTCCGTCCCGCCGAGCAGCTCGAGACCGCCTTCAGCCTGGAGTCGTATACGACGCCGGCTCCGGCGAGCGGTGACGCCGCCAGCGCCTGAGCTACCCGACCACCTACGCCCGCTCCCCGACGGAGCGGGCGTTTTGCTGTCCGGCATACTTCGCCCCATGCGTCCCCTCGCCCAACGGTCAGCCGCCGCCCGGCTGATGGCGTGGGTCGCCGCCGTGACGATGATCGGCGGCCTCGCGGTAGCCGCTCCACCGCCGGCCGGGGCGGCCGACGACGGCCTGGTGGTGGTGGCCCAGACCCGATACCAAGTGCTGCCGGCCGACCATCGCATCCACGTGGCGATCGATGCGGTGGCGACCTCGCTGGAGCCCGATACGCCACAGGGCCAGGTCTACTACTCGGGCATCACGTTCGCCGTGCCGGCCGGTGCGACCAACATCGCGGCTGCATCGGGCGGCCGGCCCATCGGCGCACGCGCCCAATCGACCGACGACGACTTCACGCTCGTCGAGGTCACCTTCGGCCGGGGGGTCTTCTACCGGCAGAGCTACCCGTACACCGTCTCGTTCGACCTGGTCGATCCCGGCGGCGCGGGAACGCGCGACCTGCGCATCGGTTCCAGCCTGGCGGCCTTCCCGGTCTGGGCCTTCGGCACGCAGGGTGAACCGGGGGGCAGCGTGCGGGTGGAGCTGCCCGAGGACTACACGCCGGATGTCCAGGGCAGTGACATGGACGAGGGCGAGCTGCCGGATGGCGGCCTGCTGCTCACGGCTGAGCCCGACGACCCCTTCGCCTTCTTCGCCTACGTCACCGCCGACCGGCCCGGAGCCTTCGCCAACCGCAAGATGAGCCTGGACGTGGATGGCACCCGGGCCAACCTGCTGATCCGAGCGTGGGACGACGATCCGGCATGGGACCAGCAGGTGACAAGGCTGCTGCGCCGCGGTCTGCCGACGCTGCAGGACCTGATCGGGATCGACTATCCGGTCAGCGGCCGGCTGAGCGTGGAGGAGGCCGCGACCTCGAGGCTCGGTGAGTACGCAGGCATCTACAACCGCGTCACCGGCGTGATCCGGGTGCGCTACGACGCCGATGCGTTCGTGACGCTCCACGAGGCCGCGCACCTGTGGTTCAACGCCGAGCTCTTCGAAGACCGATGGATCGGCGAAGCGTGGGCCGAGTTCTACGGCGTCACCGCCGGGCAACGGATTGGCGCCAGCGGAGCCTCATTCGACCTGACCGATGAGCTCCTGGACGTCCGGTTCCCGCTCAACGACTGGGGCGCCATCGGCGTTGAGTCACTCCAGGTCGAGGACTTCGCCTACGCAGCCACCTACTCACTGGCGCGGCGCATCGCCGATCGCACCGACCTGGCTGGCCTGCGCAGGGTCTGGCAGGCGGCCGATGGGGCCGAGATGGCCTACCAGCCGATCCACGCCCATGGGCCGGCGGCGCACGGCGTCGAGTTCGACCTGGCCGGCTGGCAAGAGCTGCTCGACCTGCTGGAGGAGCGCACCGGCGAGTCGTACAGCGACCTGTGGCAGGACTGGGTCGTCAACGACGATCAGCAACGGCAGCTGGCGGCGCGTCAGTCGGCACGGCATGCCTATGCCGCCACCGTGGCGGCGGCCGAGGACTGGGAGCTGCCAGAGTCGATACGGGCCGAGATGGGAGCGTGGCAATTCGACGATGCGCGCGAGGCGCTCGACGACGCGAACGACGTCCTACGGGACCGCGACCGGATCGAGGACGCGGCGGCCGACCTGGAGCTGACGCCGCCGGATACCCTGCGCGCGACATTCGAAGGTGAGGGCGGCCTGTCCGCCGCGGCCGATGAGGCCGACGCCGAAGCCGATGCCCTGGCCGCCCTGGCGTCGGCCTCCCAGCTGGACGGCGAGCCTGGGCTGGTGGCGACGATCGGCCTGCTCGGCACGGATCCGGACTCGGAGCTGGCCGAGGCGCGCGACGCGTTCGAGTCGGGTGACCTGGAGAAGGCTGGCGAGGCGGCCACGCGCGCGGCCACAGCCCGGGATGGAGCGGACGACGCCGGGCGCGTGCGGGTCCTGGTCGCCGGCGGCACCATCCTGCTGCTGGACGCGCTGTTCCTGGGCCTGCTGTTCGGGCGGAGGCAGCGCCGGCGGAACCGCCAGGCCGCTCCCCTCTCGTGAACCGATCGATCTCGGCGGTCCTGCTCGGCACCTTCACGCTGCGCTTCAGCACCGGCCTGACGGGCGGGCTGCTGGTCTACTACCTCAACTCGCTGCCCGATTACGGCGGCGCGCACGTCGCCAGCACCACGGTCGGCATCCTGACCGCCACCTACTTCCTGGCCGAGCTGGTCCTCTCCCCGCCGTTCGGCTACCTGTCGGACCGCTATGGCGCGCACCGCATCATGCAGATCGGCCCGATTTTCGGGGTGGTCGCGGTCCTGATCACGGCCGTCACCGTCAACCTGTGGATCATCGGCGGGACGCGCCTGCTGGAGGGCGCCGCGGCGGCTGCCTCCATCCCGTCGATCCTGGGCTACATCGCGCTCGCCACCTCCGGTGATCAGTCCATCCGCGGCCGCGCGGTGTCACGCTTCGAGGCAGCGACGCTGCTGGGCATCGGCTTCGGCATCGTCGCCGCCGGGCCGATCTTCGAGGCTGTCGGTCGGGTCGGCTTCCTTGTGAACGGCGGCATCTATGTCCTGTCCTTTGCCATCTATCGGTGGGGCGTGGCCGAGCTGCACCACGCGCCGGAGTCGGATGACGGGGCGGACGATCGAGACGTGCGACCGCAGCGCCTGGACCTGGGTCGCTATCGCCGCATCCTGGGGTCGTCGCGGGTCTGGCTGCTGGCCCCGACCTGGATCGCGCTGAACGCGGTGCTCGGCTCGTGGACGACGCAATCGGTCTTCCAGCTGGTGCGCGAGCCCCCGCCCCACTTCGAGAACCAGCTGCTCATGCAGGGGATCAGCCCGACCAGCGTCAGCATCGCCTTCGTGGCGGTCGGGTCGGTGTTCGTGGCCGGGCTGTGGTACTGGGGCAATCGGTTCAAGCGCTACAGGCGGACGAGCATCATCGCCATCGGCCTGGCCGGCGCCCTGGTCATGCTGGCCGCCGGCCTCGCGCTCAACCATTCGGAGGGTTGGCCGATGCCGATCCAGCTGCTCCTGGTGGTGGTGGCGGGGATCGGGCTGTTCGTGATGTCCGGCGCCACGCCCGCCGCGCTCGGACTGCTCGCCGACATCACCGAGAGCTACCCGGCCGACCGCGGCGCGATCATGGGCCTCTACTCGGTCTTCCTGGGCGTGGGGCAGATCCTGGGGGCGCTGGTCAGCGGCCCCGCCGGCGACCTGGCCGGCATCGACGGCCTGTTCATCACCAGCAGCGTGCTGATCGTGATCGCGCTGCTGCCGCTGAACCGATTGCGCAGCTCGGAGCACCTCGTCGGGGCTCGCCTGGTACCCGCCCGCTAGCGGCCCCGCATCCCGCTATCCTTCACGCCCCATGCGGCTGTCACACCTCTTCTTCGCCAGCCTTCGCGACGATCCGGCCGAGGCCGAGATGGTCAGCCACAAGCTGCTGGTCCGCGCCGGCTACATCCGGCAGCTGGGCGCCGGCATCTACACCCTGCTGCCCCTCGGTTACCGCGTGCAGCGGCGCATCGAGCAGGTGATCCGCGAGGAGATCGACCGCATCGGCGGGCAGGAGATGGAGATGCCGGTGGTCCATCCCGCCGAGCTCTGGAAGGAGTCGGGCCGCTACGCCAAGATCGGTCCCGAGCTGGTTCGCTTCAAGGACCGCGGCGGCCGGGACATGGTGCTGGCCATGACCCACGAGGAGGTGGTGGCCGACCTGCTGCGCGACCTGGTCAAGAGCTACCGCCAGCTGCCCGCCATCGTCTACCACTTCCAGACCAAGTTCCGTGACGAGCCACGGGCGCGCGGCGGCCTGATCCGGGTGCGCGAGTTCGTCATGAAGGACTCCTACTCGCTCGATGCCGACGAGGCCGGGCTGGATGCCTCCTATCGGGCCCATCACGAGGCCTACACCCGCATCTTCGAGCGCCTGGGCCTGCCCACGGTGGCGGTCGGGGCAGACGTCGGGATCATGGGCGGCTCCCTGGCGCACGAGTTCATGGTCCTCAACGAGCACGGCGAGGACACCCTGGTCCTGTGCGACGCGTGCAACTACGCGGCGAACCAGCAGATCGCGCGCGTGGGAGTCGCCGAGCCGGACGCCGAGGAGCCGCTCCCCACGGAGGAAGTGGCGACGCCGGAGTCCGACACCATCGCGTCCCTGGCCGCGCTGCTCGGCGTGGGAACCGATCGCACCGCCAAGGCCATCTTCTACGTCACCGGCGACGGGCGGCTGATCACCGCCATCGTGCGCGGCGATTTCGAGGTCAGCGAGACCAAGCTGGCCAACGTGGTGGAGGCGGTGCGGGGGCTGCGGATCGCCACTGCCGAGGAGATCAAGGCGGGCGGGATGGAGCCTGGCTATGCCTCGCCCATCGGCGCGCATGACACGACGGTGGTGGTCGACGAGCTAGCGGCGCGCTCACCGAACCTGGTGGCCGGGGCCAACCGGCACGGCTTCCACCTGCGCAACGTCAACGTCGGTCGCGATTTCACGCCGGACCTGGTGGCCGACATCGTCAACGCCCGCGAGGGCGACGCCTGCCCCAACTGCGGCGAGCCGGTGCACCTGGCCAAGGGCATCGAGGTGGGCAACATCTTCAAGCTCGGCACCGACTTCACCGAGAAGCTGGGCGCCACCTACCTGGCCGAGGACGGCAGCCGCCATCACGTGGTCATGGGCAGCTACGGGATCGGATTGGGCCGCGCCATGGCCTGCATCGTGGAAGCCCATCACGACGAGAAGGGCATCGCCTGGCCGGAGGCCGTGGCTCCGTACGCGGTACACCTGGTGGCCCTCGGCGCCGGCAAGGACCCGGCGGTGGCCGAAGCGGCCGACGGCCTCTACCAGCGCCTGAGCGGTGCCGGCTTGGAGGTGCTGTACGACGACCGCGACGAGTCAGCCGGGGTGAAGCTGACCGATGCCGAGATGCTGGGCATGCCCACCATCGTGACCATCTCGCCGCGCTCTCTTGCCGCGGGCGGCGCGGAGGTCACAAAGCGCGCGACCGGGGAGCGCTGGGTGCAGCCGATCGCCGACATCCAGGACCCGCTCGGCGCCCACCCCTGAGCACGGAGGCCCATGATCCGATGCCGCGCGACCCAAACATCCCCGACGCGTTCGACGTCTTCACGCTGGTGCTGCTGCGACGTCCGCCGGACGCGCCCGAGATGCCGGACGCGGAGCTGGACGCACTCCAGGCGCGGCACTTGGCCTACCGCACCGAGCTCCGGCGTCAAGGCCTGCTGGTGGTCAATGGGCCGCTGGGTGAGCAGTCCGACGAGGCGATGCGCGGGCTCTCCATCTTCGCCTGCGACATCGAGGAGGCCGCGCGCCTCAGTGACGGAGATCCATCGGTCCAGGCCGGGCGCCTCGCATACGACCTGATGGAATGGTGGGTGGCCGCCGGCACGCTCGCGTTCCCTGAGGCGCAGGGGCCCGTCGGTGACCAGCGGGCGATGCCGGACGACTGATCCCGGGTCAGGCCTGTCGGAGCTGCGGGAACACCTCTGCGCCAAGGCGCTCCAGCTTGGCGGTGTCCGTCACCCCTCGCAGGCTGAAAATGATGTGCTGGGCACCCGCCTCGCCAAGTGCGCCGAATCGGTCCACCACCTCGTCCGCCGATTCGTTGTCGAGGTCGACCCCCTGCAGGTTCGAGCGCTCGATCTCCTCGTAAGGGCGGCCCAGCCGCTCGCAGTGCTCGCGCAGCACGGCGTACTTGTGCGCGATCCGCTCCGGACCGCCGAAGACGTTGCAGGCATCCGCGTACTGCGCGACCAGGCGCAGCGTCTTCTGCTCGCCACCGCCGCCGATCATGATCGGCACTCGCGGCCGGCTGATGGCTTGCGGCGAGTTCAGCAGGCGGGTGGCGGTGACCTGCCTCCCCTCGAAACGCTCCCCACTCCCCGACCCGCCGCTCCACATGCCGTACGCCATCTGCAGCGTGTCCTCCAGCCACTCGAACCGCTCCCGCAGCGGTGGCATCGGGAAGCCCAGCGCGACCGACTCCTCCTCGTTCCAGGCCGCGCCGATCCCGAACCAGGCGCGCCCTCCGGAGAGCACATCGAGGGTGGTGACGGCCTTCAGCCAGAGGCCCGGCGGCCGATAGTGGATGCCCCCGACCATGAGGCCGATCCGCGCCTGGCTCGAGTGCGCGGCCATGAACCCGAGTGCCGTCATGCCCTCGAGCATCGGCTCCTCGGCCTTGCCAACGCTCCGGATCTGGAAGAAGTGGTCCATGACCCAGATGGAATCGAAGCCGACCTCGTCGGCGGTCCGTGCGATGCGGCCGAGCGTGGGGCCGATCTCCGCGTCGCCTCCCGG
>DATBRW010000149.1:0-4471 GCA_036560125.1 Candidatus Limnocylindria bacterium | reverse complement strand
GGCGGGACGCGCGAGCCGCTCGACCCGGTCCGCTTCATCGGCAACCGGAGCAGCGGCAAGATGGGCGTCGCCATCGCCGAAGCCGCCCGTGACCGCGGCGCCAGCGTGACCCTCATCGCCGGCACCATCAGCGCCCCGGCGCCCCGCGGCGTGACCGTACAGGACGCGACCACGGCCGCCGCCATGCGCGAAACGGTGCTCCGCGCGGCCCCGGCGGCCGACATCCTGATCATGGCCGCCGCCGTGGCGGACTTCGCGCCAAAGCGTCCATCGGCCACCAAGATCAAGCGCGACGCCGGCCTGCAGGTCGAGCTGGTGCCGAACCCGGACATCGTGGCGGAGGTCGGCGAGATGCCTGACGACCTGCGCCCCTTCCTGGTGGGCTTCGCCGCCGAGAGCGATGACCTGGAGGTGAATGCCCGCAGCAAGCTGCGCGACAAGGGCCTCGACCTCATCGTGGGCAACACCGTGGGCGGGCCATTCGACGCCATCGGCTCCGACGACAACAAGGTCACCGTCTTCGGGGCGGAAGGGGCGCTCACCGACTGGCCGATGCTTCCCAAGCGGCAGGTCGCCGAGCGGCTGTGGGACCTGATCGTCGACCGCTATCGCAAGGCTCGCCCGGATCCCAGCGCGCAGACCTCGACCCGGTCGCGGCAGCGCTGACGATCGGTGCGCGTCCTCGAGAGCGCTCCTGACCTCCGCGTCGCCATCCTCGAGCGTCGAGTCATCGGCGACTCCATTGGCTTCGTGCCGACCATGGGCATGCTCCATGCTGGCCAGCTCTCGCTCATCAAGCGAGCGCGCGACGAGAACGGCTGCGTGGTGGTCAGCTGCTTCGCCAACCCGCACGAGTTCTCCGCGCTGGACGAAGGAGACCATGGACGCCAGGACATCGAGCGCGACCTGGCGCTGCTGGAGCGGGACATGGCCGACCTCGTCTTCCGCCCCGACGTTGGGGAGCTCTACCCCATCGACGACCTGACTCGCGTCAGCGTCGAGGGCCTGACCCGCCAGCTGGAGGGCGCGTCGCGACCCGGCCACCTGGACGGGCTGACCACCGTGATGCTCAAGCTCATCAACCTGGTCGGCCCGGCGCGCGTCTACCTGGGCCAGAAGCACGCGCAGCAGGTCGTGATCCTGCGCCGCATGCTGCGCGACCTGTTCATGAACGTCGAGCTCGTGGTCTGCCCCACCGTGCGCGAGTCCGATGGGCTGGCCATGTCCAGCGCCAATGCACGGCTCTCGATCGAGGAGCGGGTGGCGGCCACCTGCCTGTTCAACGCCCTCACCGCGGCGCGCACGGCGTATGACGGCGGCGAGCGGTCGGCCGAGGTGCTGCGGGCGCGGATGCAGGAGGTGATGGCCGCGGAGCCGATGGCGCGGATCGACTACCTCAGCGTCGCCGATGCGCATTCGCTGGCCGAGCTGCAGCGCGTCTCGGGGCCGGCCCTGGCCCTGGTGGCCGGCTGGATCGGCCGCACTAGGCTGGCCGACAACATGCCGCTCGCCTGGGATGTCGCCTGAGCCTGGATCTTTGCGCCGTCAGGGCGCCAAATTGTCGGCCAAAGTACTAGTGACGGAGACCCGTTGGTCCGTATGATGCGGGCCAGCACCACGGCTTCCGGTACGCGACCGGATTCACGCTGTGGGGCATGGGAGGCCGGCGCGTGCCCACGTCCGGCCTCCCTTCACGTTTCGGCGCGCGCGGCCTCGGCGGCGCGCATCTCCGCCTTGTGGGCGCGCTTCGCGGCCTGGTAGTGCTCCAGCGCCTCCGGCGAATCCACGTCACCCAGGGTCGGATGCTTCGGCGCCACCTCGCCGAGCCCCCGCAGCTGCAGCCGATAGCGCTTGGAGAGGATGCCGAGCATGGAGCGAACCTTCATGTCTCCGAAGGAGGGCAGAGCCTTCAGGCGCTTCCGCAGGTCGCGTCCGTCTGACGCCTCGGTCCAGACGCGCTCAGCCTGGCCGTCGTACTCCGTCACCACGTAAGCGCAGAGCGCCTGCACACGGCCCGCCATGGCCGCCGGATAGCGATGCAGCGCCGGTCGCTGCCGGAAGACGTCCGCCAGCTGCTCGGCGTCCATCTCGGCGATGCGGCGTGGATCGAGGTGGCCGATTCGGCGTTTCAGCTCCATCGGTCCGCTGAAGGCCTTCTGGACGGGCACCTGCTGGTCGAGGGCGAACCCGATGAGGAGGGCCAGCGGATCGGTGACGAGCAGCCGGTTGGCCTCCTCGTCGCCGGTGAAGTGGAGCTGGTCGGGAGCGGCGGCGGTGACGGTCATGCCCGGCATGGTACGCCGGGCCTCAAACGCGGGCGAGCAGCGGCCCCGAATCCAGGGATCGGCCCACCAGCTCCTTGATGGTGGCGATCTTCTCGGTGTCGGTGGCATGGGTCTTGACCAGGATGTCCTGCACGTCCTGCGCGGTCCGATAGGTGTCGGTCTCGACCAGGTAGGTGAAGAGGCCGGCCTGGCGCAGCTCGCCCACCCAGCGGTCCGATGGGCGGAACCCGCCGGTCAGCACGATCCCGGTCACGCGTGGCCGACGGCCCGGCTCGATCCCGGCCCGATACGCCTCCAGCGCAACCTCCAGCATGTCCTCGCGGTCGCCCGGCGTGATGAGCAGCGTCCGATCGCGCAGGTATGGCACCGCGTGGTCGGCCCGCATGGCGCCGATGGCCACCTGGCCGATGATCGCGGACGCCATCGCCTCACCGGCCAGCAGGTCACCGGCCAGGTGCGTGACGATCAGCTCCAACGACGGATTCGCGAGCAGCTGGCTGAACGGGATGCAGCCGATCAGCTCGACGCCGTGCTGCGCCAGGCCCTGCCCGAGCACCTCCGGCAGGTCTGGGTTGACCTCCACGTTCACCTTGTTGACCACCGCCCCCAGCACCCGCACGCCGTGCCGCTCGAACAGGGCGTGGTTGAGGACGATCTCGTCGATCGGCCGGCCCACGCCCCCCTCGCTGACGATGACGACCGGCGCCTCCAGCAGCTCAGCCACCCGCGCGTTGGACAGGCCGATGACGGCGCCCACCCCGGCGTGGCCCGTCCCTTCGATCAGGACCACGTCCTTGTCCTGCGACACCTTCGCGGCGGCGCGGGTCACGGCCGTGGCCAGGTCATCGGTGACGCGGCCCATGACATAGTCGGTGGTGAAGTGGCGAGGCAGTGTTACCGGGCTCATGTCGTTCAGGGCATCGGGCAGGTTGAAGACCTCCTTCATCAGGACGGCGTCCTCGTCGGCGCGCGTGCCGTCGATCACGAGGTAGCGCTGGCCGACCGGCTTGAGGAATCCGAGCCGATGACCGTCGGCCGCGATCAACGCCGCCAACCCCAGCGAGACGGTGGTCTTCCCCCGGTTCTGGCCGGTGGCGGCCAGGAAGATGCGGCGCGCCCCGCTCACTCGCGGGCCTTTGACCGCCGTTCGATACGCTCCAGGCCTTCGCGCAAGCGTTGCACCAGCTCGGGGTCGAGCTGCTCCGGGTCGAGGAACTCTCCGAGCCGATCCATCATGTCGGCCGCGATGGCGAGCAGGATTTCGGCATCGGCGATGAAGAACTGCGGCTCGTTGTTGTAGCGGACCAGCGTCAGCCGCCCCTGCAGCGTGGTGCCGCCGTCGCCGTGCAGGATCTGCGTCCCGAAGTTGTGGCCCTGGATCCCGTCGGGGTTGTTCAGGAAGTTGAGCGCGTTGTCGATGGCCAACCCGAATCGGGCCCGCCAGCTGACGATCCGCTCGTGGACGTCGGGCGGCATGCCAATCTCACCGACCTCCTCGAACACCTCGCGCGTGACGGTGAGCAGGCCGACCATGGTCGAGCCGGCCCGATTGCCGAGCATGACCTGCAGCGAGCGCTCCAGGGTGAAGACGTCCGAGTCGAAGCGCGGCGAGGTGGTCACCTCGGCCAGCAGGTCCTCCACGTTGTCCAGCGCCCCCGGCTCGGCGAGGGCGTTGGCCAGGTTGAGGATCTCCTCACGGAAGAGGAAGCGTTCCTCGTGGTCGAGCACGGGCGGCTCCTCAGTTACGGGTACAGCCCTCGCAGGGTGGTGGCCTCGGCGACGCGGGCCACTGCCACCATATAGGCGGCGGTCCGCATCTCGACCTCGCGCTGCTTGCTCATGGCATATACGGCCTGGAAGGCGCGGTCCATGATGCCCTTGAGGCTCTCGTTGATGCGCTCCTCGGTCCAGAAGAAGGACTGCATGTCCTGGACCCACTCGAAGTAGCTGACCGTCACGCCGCCGGCGTTGCACAGGATGTCGGGGATCAGGAACACGCCGTGGTCGTGCAGGATCTCATCGGCCTCGGGCGTGGTCGGACCGTTGGCGGCCTCGGCCACGATCTTGGCGTGGATCCGATGCGCGTTGCGGTGCGTGATCTGGTTCTCGAGCGCGGCCGGCACCAGGATCTCGCACTCGAGCTCCAGGATGGCGCTGTTGCTGATCTCATCGGCCCCGGGGAAGCC
>DATBRW010000148.1:0-8929 GCA_036560125.1 Candidatus Limnocylindria bacterium | reverse complement strand
ACCGTCGCCACCTCCTCGTTCGAGGGCCACAGCTCGCTCAGGAAGACCGGCTGGCCGTCGGCGCCGATGCCCAGCGCCTCGGTGGTCAGATCGACGTCGATGCGCCCGGCCAGGGCAAATGCCACCACCAGCGGTGGCGAGGCGAGGTAGCTGGCCCGCGCCTGCGGATGGATGCGCCCCTCGAAGTTGCGATTGCCGGATAGCACCGCCACCCCGACCAGATCATTCGCGTCGATTGCCTCGGCGATCGGCTCGGCCAGCGGGCCGGAATTGCCGATGCAGGTCGTGCACCCGTAGCCGACCAGGTCGAAGCCCAGCTGCTGCAGTGGGTCCATCAGGCCGGCTCCCTCCAGGTAGTCGGTCACAGCCCGAGAGCCAGGCGCCAGCGACGTCTTGACCCAGCCGGGCGTCCGCAGGCCGCGAGCCACCGCGTTCCTGGCCAGCAGCCCAGCCGCCACCATGACGCTGGGGTTGCTGGTGTTGGTGCAGGACGTGATGGCGGCGATCACGACCGAGCCGGAGCGCAGCTTGACCTGCTCATCGCCCAGATCCACCTCCACCGCGCGGTAATGGGTGTCGCCGTGGTTCGTGTGCGGCGTGACGGCCGCCGGAGCGGGCTGGCCGGGCTCGGGCCCCTGGTCGGCCTCTCGCTGGGTGTAGGACGGCGGGTCGCTGGCCGGGAACGACTCTTCCGAGGCCTCCTCGACGATCGTTTCGACCACGGCGGCCGGCTCACCGTGCTCGTGCACCGATCCGTCAGCGTGGGTGTGCAGTCCGGCGGCAAACGTGCCGCGGAAGTTCTCTACCAGCCCGGTGAGCGGCACACGATCCTGCGGGCGGCGCGGTCCGGCGACGGACGGCACCACCGTGCCCAGTTCCAGGCTGAGCGATTCGTTGAAGCGCGGCTCCGGGGTGTCATCGGTCCTGAACAGGCCCTGCTCCTTGGCGTAGGCCTCGACGCGCGCCACCGTCTCGGCCGGTCGGCCGGTCATGCGCAGGTATCGCAACGTCTCGTCGTCGACCGGGAAGAGAGTGGCTGTCGCGCCGAACTCCGGCGACATGTTGCTGATGGTTGCCCTATCTGCCAGGCCCAGCCGCGACAGTCCCGGGCCATGGAACTCGACGAACTTGCCGACCACGCCATGCGCGCGGAGCATCTCGGTCACGGTCAGCACCAGGTCCGTCGCAGTGCAGCCAGCCGGCATGTCGCCGTCCAAGCGAAAGCCGACCACGATAGGCATCGGCTGGTAGAGCGGCTGGCCGAGCAGCGCCGCCTCGGCCTCGATGCCGCCCACGCCCCAGCCCACCACGCCCAGGCCGTTGATCATGGTCGTGTGCGAGTCGGTGCCGACCAGCGTGTCCGGAAAGGCGACCAGCTCGCCATCAGCCCCGGGCCGGGCGCTGACCACGTCGGCCAGGAACTCCAGGTTGACCTGGTGCACGATGCCGGTCCCCGGTGGCACGACCCGGAAGTTGTCGAAGGCCTGCTGCGCCCAGCGCAGCAGGGCGTATCGCTCACCGTTGCGCTCGTACTCACGCTCCACGTTGATCAGGAACGCGGCCTCGCTGCCGTACTGGTCTACCTGCACGCTGTGGTCGATCACCAGGTCGGCCGGCACGAGCGGATTGATGCTCGATGGATCGCCGCCCATCTCGGCCACCGCGTCGCGCATGGCCGCGAGGTCGACGACGCACGGCACGCCGGTGAAGTCCTGCAGGATGACCCGGCCCGGCATGAACGGGAGCTCGAACTCCCCAGACGCCGATGGATCCCAGGCCGCGAGCGCGCGCACGTCATCGGCGGATACCAGCCCGTCACCAATGGCCGCATGCCGCAGCACGTTCTCGAGCAGGACCTTGACCGTGTACGGCAGCCTCGCCAGGTCGGCGGCGCCCGCAGCGTCCAGCCGGTGATAGGCGTAGGAGCGGTCGCCGACGCGCATGACGGCGCGTGACGCCTGAGGGTCGATGGGGGGACGGCTTGCCACGGGTGCGCCTCCTTCGTCTCGTCCGCGCAGAGCGCGGTGTCGTTTCGAATCGGCGCCGGACGGGTGCGCCCGTCCCGGGTCGAGAGCTGTCGATGAAGAGTATACGCTCCGCGCCATGGAGCCCATACGAGGGAAGTCGTGGACACCCTGAGCGCCGTCCTCCCCCTCCTCCTGCCGCTGATCGTGCTGCAGCTGGGCCTCCTCATCTGGGCGCTGGTCGACCTGACTCGGCCCGAGCGGCGCGTCCGCGGCGACAACAAGGTGGTCTGGGCGGTGATCATCATCTTCATCAGCCTCGTTGGGCCGCTTCTGTACTTCATCGTGGGCCGAGAGTCCTGAATCCGATGGGCCAAGCCGGCGCCCCCGCGATCGAGTGCCGTGGCCTGGTTCGTCGGTACGGCGCGGTGGTGGCGCTGGATGGCCTGGACCTGGACGTGCCGGCCGGCAGCGTGTTCGGCTTCCTGGGGCCGAACGGTGCCGGCAAGACGACCACGTTGCGCATCCTGGCCTCGCTGGGCCGAGCCGATGCCGGCGAAGCACGGGTGGCGGGCCTGGCGGTGGGCGATGGCGCGCCGAATCGGGCGGGCCTGATCGGCTACCTGGACCAGGACCCGCGCTTCTACGGCTGGATGACGCCCCGTGACCTGCTCGGCCTGGTTGGGAAGCTGCACGACATGGATCGCGCCGTATTGCGCGACCGGATCGACGCCACGCTCGCCACCGTTGGACTGGCCGATGCCGCCCGGCGCAGCATCGGTGGGTTCTCCGGTGGCATGCGGCAGCGGCTCGGATTGGCGCAGGCGATCCTGAATCGCCCGCCGGTGCTGCTGTTGGACGAGCCGGTCAGCTCGCTCGACCCGCAGGGCCGCCACGACCTGCTGGATACGATCCGTGGCCTGGGCGGCGAGACGACCGTGCTGTTCTCGACCCACATCCTCAACGACGTCGAGCGCGTCTGCGACCGCGTGGCGATCATCGACCGTGGACGGGTGGTCACCGCCAGCCCCATGGACGAGCTGCTGGCCCGGTACGCCACGCCAACCTACGTGGTCGAGACTATGCCCGCCGACGACGCCACGCTCGGTTCGCTGGCAGACGCGCTGCGCGTGGTCCACGGCGTGACTGCGGTCGAGCGAGCGCATGGCACGCTGCGCGTCACAGTCGAAGAGGGCGACGCCGCCCCGCGGCAGTTGCTGGCGGCCCTCAGCGCGCAGGACGTGACGGTCATCGGCTTCGAGCGCCAGCGACCGACCCTGGAGGACGTCTTCCTGCGGCTGGTCGGCCACCAGGACCACGGAGCAGCCGCGTGACCGGCCTGGGACCGCTGCTCGGCAAGGAGCTGCTGGAGCAGTGGCGCACTCGACGCCTGCTGGTGGTGGCGGTCGTCTTCGTGGCCTTCGGCATCACGTCGGCCTTCCTGGCCCGATACGCCCCGGAGCTGGTCAAGGCGCTGGCCGGCGACCAGTTCGAGATCGTGGTGCCGCCGCCCACCTTGCGCGACGCGGCCGACCAGTTCCTGAAGAACCTGGGTCAGGCCGGCATTCTGACCGCCGTCCTGCTGGCGATGGGCAGCGTGGCCAATGAGAAGGAGCGCGGGACCGCGGCCCTGATCCTGTCCAAGCCGGCCTCGCGCGGCGCATTCCTGGGCGCCAAGCTGGTCGGGATCGGGCTGACGTTGGCGATCAGCCTGGGCCTCGCCTCGATCGCGTCGTGGTTCTACACCGCCATCCTGTTCGAACCACCCAGCGCGCTGGGCTGGCTGGGAATGACCGGTTTGCTGCTCCTGACCCTGCTGGTCTACATGGCGCTGACCTTCCTGGGCAGCGCTCTGACGCGCTCGGCGCTGGCGGCCGCGGCCATCGGTGTGGGTGGACTGGTTGTGCTGGCGATCCTGTCGGCGTTGCCGACGATCGGTCCCTACATGCCCGGTGGCTTGTCGACCCCGGCGCTTGGCCTGGCCATCGGCACAAATCCGGGGCCGTTGCTGGGCCCGGTGCTGGTCAACGTGGCGCTGCTGGTCGGTCTGGCCGTGGCTTCATGGCTCGTCTTTCGGCGGCAGGAGCTCTGACAGGAAGCGTACCCTTGGGCCGAAGGGCAGCGCGCCGGCGCGCTGCCTGCCCGCTCGGAGGAAAGAACCATGGACCAGGAAGACCCACCGCAGACCGGGAGCAGTCAGCCCCCGCCGCCAATGCCCGAATCTACGGCGCCGCCTGCGCCCCCTGCGCCGCAACCGACGAGCGTCGCGCCGCCACCCCAGCCCCCGACCCCGACACCAGCACCGAAGGCCACGGGGCAGCGGCCCACCGGAATCACGGTCCTCGCCATCCTGGCTGCCATTGCGGGCGTGTTTGGCATCTTCGGTGGATTGGCGCTCCTGATGGGTGGGGCCGCGATTGGCGCGCTGACGGGCAGCGCCGGCCTGGGATTCCTGGGTTCACTCATCGGCCTCCTGCTGCTCGTGACGTCCATCGCCTATCTGTTGTTCGCCTGGGGCGCCTGGGGGCTGCAGCCATGGGCCTGGACGCTCGGCATCGTCCTCTCGGCGATATCGATCGTGCTGGGCGTGTTCCAGCTCATCGGCGGGAATCCGGGCTCGATCATCAGCATCCTCATCGCGGCCGGCATCACCTACTACCTGTTCCAGCCGGAGATCAAGGCCGCCTTCGGCCGAACCTGATCGCAATCGAGGCTGGGGCGCCGCGCATAGTCCCAGCCTCACGAATTTCATGGCCGACACACGGCGAATCGTGTGACCTGTCGTGTGACCTAGCGGTCGTCGCGCAGTCGCGAATAGGTGACCAGGTCGTGGTATGCGCCTGCCCGGAACTGCGCGCCACGCTGGATCCCCTCCCTGACGTAGCCGGCCTTCTCCAGCGAACGCTGCTCGGGCAGGTTCTCCACGTCGGTCGACGCCTCGACCCGGTTCAGGTCATAGGTGGCGAACAGGAACTCGGCGAGGAGCTTCTGGGCCTCCGTGCCCAGGCCCTGGCCACGTGCCTCGGGACGCAGCTCGATGCCGAAGTTCCACGCCTCTGATTGCGGGCCCGGCCCGTAGTGGACCTTGTGCCAGCCCACCGTGCCGATGGGCACACCGTCCTCGATGCGCTCCACCACCAGCATCCCGTTACGGTCGTTCCGCAGCGGCCCGTTGGCGATTACGTCGCGCGGCAGCGGTTGCGGCTCCTGGCCGAAGTCGTTGAATTCCGATCCCGCCTCGTCGACGGCCCATTCGTCGAGCAGGTCGGCATCGGCCAGGGTGATGTCTCGTAGCCGAACTCGCGGGCCCATGCTCATGGCAGGCTCGCCACCAGGAGGTCCGCCAACTCCGCCGGTCGAGAGAGGAACGGTGAGTGGCCGCCGGGCAGCTCCATTGGGGTCACGCCCAGCTCGGCGGGTAGCGTCCGGCGTGCCCATTCCAGCCCGACCAGCCGGTCTTCGCGGCAGATCACGGCCTGGTATTCGGACGGCGGCCAGGCAGCGAGGGGGTTCGGCTCTTCCCAGTACGCCCAGTACTGGCGCCGCAGGCGGGAGGCTGCCCAGTTGGCGGTCTCCTCATCGCAATCCTGGTAGAAGGCCGCGATGGCCGCCTGCGGTTGCCATGCCGACGACTCGTCGTCGAAGAAGTCGCGCCCGCCGCCCAGGTCCCAGCTGGTGACGTCCGAATCCATGTCGGCCTGCGCGGCCAGGCTGCGGCCGGGGCGGCGTAGCACCGGGCACAGGAAGACGAGCCGTTGCACCGGCCGCGCGGCGGCGACGAGCGGGATGACGGTGGCACCCAATGAGTGGCCGACCAGGATCGTGTCGCCATCGGGTAGAGCCGCCTCGACGACCTTGGCGTAGTCGGTAAGGCGACGGCTCGGCTGGTCGATCGGCAGGTCCATTGCCACCGCCTCGTGGCCGCGCGCCCGGAGCTCGGGGATCAGCCGGTCCCAGCACCAGGCGCCATGCCAGGCGCCGTGCACGAGAGTGAAGGTGGCCACCCGCGTACGCTAACGCTCCGCCGCCAGCGCCGTCAGGGCGCGGAGGGCCACGTCGACCGGGTCGCGGCCGGCGGCGACCGGCAGCCGCACCTGGTTCGAGCCCAGCTCCGGGCGGAAGCCGGCCACGCTCAGCGTCAGGGAGACGGACTGGCGGTCGAAGCGCGGCCACTTCATGGTCACCAGCCGCGGGTCGGCGCGCACTTCGGGCACGCCGGCCGCCTCCGCGGCCATGCGCACCGCCACGGCGCGGAAGAGGCCCTCGACCGGCGGTGGGACCGGTCCGAACCGGTCCCGCAGATCGGCGCGCAACTGCTCCGCGTCGCCGTCCGAGCGGATGGCGGCAAAGCGCCGGTACATCTCGAGCTTGGCCCCCGAATCGCCGACGTACGCATCGGGCAGGTAGGCGGAGCCGGGTAGGTCAAGGCGCACCGGCGCCGGCTCCACGCCAACAACGCGCCCGCGGCGGACGTCCACCGCTTCGGCCAGCATCCGCGTGTAGAGCTCGAAGCCAACCGCCGCCATGAAGCCGTGCTGTTCCGGGCCCAGGATGTTGCCGGCGCCGCGGATCTCGAGATCGGACAGCGCGATCTGGTAGCCGGCGCCCAGGTCCGAGGCGCTGAAAATGGCGTGCAGCCGCTTGCGAGCCACCGCGGAGAGCGGGGTGCTTCGCCGGTGCAGCAGGTAGGCGTAGGCGCGGCGGTCGGATCGGCCCACCCGTCCGCGCAGCTGGTAGAGCTGGGCGAGGCCGAAGGTGTCGGCCCGGCTTATGACGATGGTGTTGACGTTCGGAATGTCCAGGCCCGATTCAATGATGGTGGTGCAGACCAGGACGTCGAAGCGGCCGGCGTCGAAGTCGAGCATCACCCGCTCGAGCATGCCCTCCGCCATCTGGCCATGGCCGATGGCGATCTTGGCGCGCGGCACCAAGCGGCGGACCCGCTCGGCGGCGGTCTCGATGGTGTCCACCCGGTTGTGCACGAAGAAGACCTGGCCGCCGCGGTCAAGCTCGCGGTTGATGGCGTCCCGCACCAGGCCGTCGTCGTCCTCGGCGATGCGTGTCTGGATCGGCAGCCGCGCCTCCGGCGGCGTCTCGATGACGGACAGGTCGCGAATGCCGACCAGGCTGAGGTGCAGGGTGCGCGGAATCGGTGTGGCCGACAGCGTCAGCACGTCGACCTCCTTGCGGAACGACTTGATCCGTTCCTTGTGTCCCACGCCGAAGCGCTGCTCCTCGTCGACCACCAGCAGGCCAAGGTCGGCGAAGGCGATGTCCTTCGACAGGATCCGATGCGTCCCGATCAGCACGTCGACCGTGCCGTCCGCGACGGCCTCCACGATCTTCTCCTGCTGCCGCTTCGGCACGAAGCGGCTGAGCATCGCCACCTCAACCGGGAACGATCCGAGCCGCCGCTCGAAGGTGCCCAGGTGCTGCTGCGCCAGGACCGTGGTGGGCACCAGCACCGCCACCTGCTTGCCGTCCTGCACCGCTTTGAAGGCGGCGCGCAAAGCGACCTCGGTCTTGCCATACCCGACGTCGCCGCACACCAGCCGGTCCATCGGCCGGCGGCGGAGCATGTCGCCCTTCACTTCCTCGATGGTGCGCAGCTGGTCAGGCGTCTCGCTGTACGGGAACGCCTCCTCCAGCTCGCGCTGCCAGACGGTGTCGGGTGAGAAGCTGAAGCCGGGCGCCGACTCGCGGGCGGCGTAGATCTCGAGCAGGTCCTCCGCTAGCTCGGCCACTGCCCGGCGGACCCGTCGCTTGGTGCGCTCCCAGTCCGTGCCGCCGAGCTTGCTGAGGGTCGGTCCCGCGCCACCCGAGTAACGGCTGATGCGGCCGATCTGGTCGGCGGGCAGGAAGATCTTGTCCTCGCCGGCGAAGTCGAGCTGCAAGTACTCCTTGACGTCGCCGCCGTACTCGCGCTGCGTCATGCCGGCGTACCGGGCGATGCCGTGGTCGACGTGGACCACCAGGTCGCCGGGCTCCAGCTTGCCAACCAGGTCGCGCGTGACGACGCGCTTGGACGGGGCCAGGCGTCGGATGCGGGTCGCGCCGAACAGCTCGCGATCGGTCAGGACGACCAGGCCCAGCGGCTCGTGGGCAAACCCACCGGACAGCGATCCGTGGACCAGCCCGATGCCCCCCGGCACCGGCGACTCGCGCAATTCGGCCACCGCCGAGGTGGGCATGCCGGCCTCCTCCAGCAGCTCGCCGATGCGGCTTGCCTGGTCGGTGCTGATCACCACCCGGCGCTTGCCCATCTCGCCGATCCAGCCACCCAGCCGATCGAGCCGGCCCGGCAGCATGGGGGCGGTGGCGTAGCCGGCGTCCGTCCCGCCGGCGTCGACGAGCGACTCGGACGCACGCTCCCGGAGGCCGGCGAGCGTGGCGACGGCGTCATACGGGAGCGGCCAGTCCCGCGGGAGCTCCCCCTCGGCGGCCAGGGCACTGCGCCGGTCCTGCGCCTGGTCGTCGAGCGCGCCGGCCAGGGCGGACAGCTCATCGTCATCGGTCAGCACCAGGTGCGCCGACGCCGGCAGGTGATCGGCAGTGGTTGCGCCGGCCAGCAGCGCAGCCCACGTCTCGGCCGCCTCGGCCACGTCGCCCTGCTCCAGATGCGCCAGGTCTGCCTGCAGCACCTCGGTCAGGTGGCGCGGCGCGCGTTCCGGCAGCGCGCTCCAGCCCACGGCGGGCAGGAATTCGCCGGCCGGCAGCAGCGTGACCTCCTCGAGGCGGCGCCGGGAAGCCTGGGTGACGGGATCGAAGGCGCGGATCGAGTCGACCTCGTCGCCGAAGAGATCCAGCCGGACCGGTTCGCCGGCGCCGGGCGGCCAGACGTCGACGATGCCGCCGCGCGAGGCGAACTCGCCGACGCCGCTGACCTCGACCGCGATGTCATAGCCCGCCGCCACCAGCGACCCGAGCAGGGTGTTCTGGTTGATCCGCTGCCCAACGCGAACGTC
>DATBRW010000147.1:0-2675 GCA_036560125.1 Candidatus Limnocylindria bacterium | reverse complement strand
AGCGGGCCGCCGAGGAGGACTCGGAGAAGATCTACGAGGCGCTCAAGGACGCCGACATGATCTTCATCACGGCGGGCATGGGCGGCGGCACCGGGTCGGGCGCGGCCCCGGTCATCGCCGAGATCGCCAAGGACCTCGGGGCGCTCACGGTCGGCGTCATCACCAAGCCATTCAGCTTCGAGGGCGTGCGCCGCAAGCTGGTCGCCGAGCAGTACTCGGAGCAGCTCAAGGAGAAGTGCGACACCCTCATCACCATCCCGAACGACCGCCTGCGCGAGGTGGTCGACAAGAAGACGTCCATCCTGGACGCCTTCCGCGTGGTGGATGACGTCCTGCGCCAGGGCGTGCAGGGCATCAGCGACCTGATCACCGTGCCGGGCCTCATCAACCTGGACTTCGCCGACGTCAAGACGATCATGCGCGACGCCGGCTCCTCGATGATGGGCATCGGCATCGGCACCGGCGAGAACCGGGCCATCGAGGCGGCCCGGGCCGCGGTCATGAGCCCGCTGCTGGAGGTCAACATCCAGGGCGCCCGCGGCATCCTGTTCAACGTCACCGGCGGCAGCGACCTGGGCCTGTTCGAGGTCAACGAGGCGGCCGAGGTGATCAAGGAGGCCGCCGATCCGGAGGCGAACATCATCTTCGGCACGGTCATCGACGACCGGATGCGCGACGAGGTGAAGGTCACCGTCATCGCCACCGGCTTCGACGCCACGACCAGGCCACGGACGGCCGGCCGGGGCCAGGCGGCCGCTGAGGCGGCTACCGGCATCGACGCCAGCCTGGACGAGCGCAGCCGCGAGATCCTGGCCGAGATCGAGCGCGAACGGACGCAGCGCCAGTCCCTCGACGAGCAGATCCCTGTGCCGTCGCCGTTCGCCACTCCGGCCGAGCGCGAGGCGCCGGCCACCACCACCGAGCGCGAGCCCGTGCCGATGCGTGCGGAGCGGCCGGCCTACGGCGACACCGACCTGGACATCCCGTCCTTCCTGCGCCGCAAGAGCGAGTAGGGCCTCCTTAGACCGATACGCCCCGGCCGCCGGCCGGGGCGTCGTCGTGCCCGGCTCGCTAGGCTGAACCGATGCTGCCGGTCGATGAGCCGCCGATCTCGCCGGAGCTGATTCGCGACCGGGTCGCGACCGTGCGGGCTCGCCTGCGCACCGCCGCGGAGGGCGCCGGACGCGACCCTGATGGCGTTCGCCTGGTGGCGGTCACCAAGGGCTTCGAACTGGACGCGGTCCGTGCCGCGCGGGCGGCTGGGCTCACCGTCTTCGGCGAGAACCGCGTCCAGGAGGCGGCGTCCAAGGTCGAGGCCATGCCGGACGCGGAGTGGCACATGATCGGGCGCCTGCAGTCGAACAAGGTGCGGCTGGCGCTGGGGCTGTTCAGGGTGATCCACTCGGTCGAGTCACTCGAGCTGCTGCAGCGGATCGAGCGCATCGCCCACGACGAGGGCCATAGGCCGCGCCTGCTGCTTCAGGTCGACACGAGTGCCAGCGGCGGGCGCGTGGGGTTCGCGGCGGACTGGTTCGGTCAGCAGGCCAGCGACGCCGGGAGCGACCTGGTGCAGGGACTCCGTGAGCTGCATGCCGCCAGCGTGGTGGGACTCATGATCATGGCGCCCATCGACGAGACGCCGCCGCAGCGGCACTTCGCCGCGCTCCGTGGGCTCCGCGACGAGCTGCAGGCAACCGCCGGGCTGCCGCTTCCCGAGCTGTCGATGGGCATGACCGCCGATGCCGAGGCGGCGGTGGCCGAGGGGGCGACGCTGGTCCGCATTGGGACCGCCATCTTCGGCCCTCGGCCGCTTCGGTAGGGCTTCCGCAGCCCCTGCTATCCTCGGAACGTGCCAGCGGTCCTGACGACCTTCATTGCGATGCTCGTCGGAGTGCTCATGGTCCTCATCCTTGGCAGGGTCCTCATGAGCTACATGAATCCGGCTGGTGGCGGAGCGCTGACCGCTTTCCTGTACCAGGCAACTGAGCCGATCCTGGCGCCGATCCGCCGCATCCTGCCGCCCACGGGCGGAATCGACTGGTCTCCGACGGTTGCGATCCTCCTCATGGGGATCCTGCTCAGCATCTTCGTCCGCTGACGGCACCACCGTCAGGCGTGTCGTTGATGGGGCCGATATGCCGCCGGTATACTCGCGGTCCCCGATTGGGCGATTAGCTCAGCTGGTTAGAGTGCACGGTTCACATCCGTGAGGTCACTGGTTCGAATCCAGTATCGCCCACCACCCTCCCCTCGCCGCCCGACGGCCGTCGCCCCGTGAACGCGCTGCGCGTCGCCGTCTTCGGCGAGTCGTACCTGCCGTACCTGTCGGGCGTGACCGTCTCGACCGAGACGCTGGCGCGTGGGCTGCGGGCGGCCGGCCACGAGGTCCTGCTGGTCGCGCCGCGGCCGGCCGACGGTGCGGAGCCCTCAGGCGCCGGGGCGCCGGGCCCATCGCCGGCATATGCGTGGCTGCCGTCCTACCAGGCACCGCCACCGGCACCGCCCGGTTACCGCATGCCGTGGCCGCTGCCCAGCGACGCTCTGCGCGCCGCCCGCGACTTTGCGCCGGAGATCGTCCACGCCCAGTCGCCCTTCGTGTCGGGCCTGATGGCGCGTCGCACGGCTCAGCACGTGGGCGCGCGGCTGGTCTTCACGCATCACACCCGGTTCGGCGA
>DATBRW010000146.1:0-4395 GCA_036560125.1 Candidatus Limnocylindria bacterium | reverse complement strand
CTCGCGGCGCATCTCGGAGCGTCCGCCCTCCGGCGGAGCTCGGTGACGATGCTCCACGATCGATCTGAGGGGTGGCCGGCCGCCATCTCCATCGCCGCGCAATCGCTGGGCCACCACGACAGCCCCGACGGCTTGGCCCGGAGTTTCGATGGCGACGTCCCCGAGATCAGCGACTACTTGAGCGCCGAGCTTCTTGACAGCCTGAGTCCCGGCGATCGCCAGTTCATGCGCGACATCTCGATCGTCGAGGAGTTCGCAGCGCCGCTGTCGGACGCCATCACCCAACGTACGGACTCGGCGAGCGTGATGCGTGGGATGCGGCGCGCTAACCGATTCGTGGTTGGGATCGATGGTCGAGGCCAGTGGTTCCGGTTCCATCGGCTCATTCGGCAAATGCTCCTGCGAGAGCTTCAGGCAGCCCAACCGACCCGCGAACCCGAGTTGCACCACCGCGCCAGCGAGTGGTACCTGCAGGAGGGCCAGGTGGACCAGTCGATTGCGCATGCCGTGCGCTCCCGCGAAATCGACCGGGCGACGGAACTGATCCTGGCGAACTGGATCCGGTTCGTCGTGCATTGGCGGGTGGGACCCGTCGCGGGGTGGCTCGACCTGTTACCGGAGTCGGCCATCCTGAGCGACCGACGGCTGGCATACGTGGCCGCCGCGGTAGCCCTCATCGACGGCAATGGAAGTCGATTCAGCGAGTACCTGGCCGTGCTCAAGTCAGGCCCCGAGACGGACGCCGACAACGCGCCGCCAGCCGAGACCTTGAGCGGCTTCGCCTGGTTCTATGGCGTCGAAGCAATGCGTGACGCCGCCGCCGAGGCAGTGCGACAGCTGTCGACGCGGCCGGACAGCTTCTGGCTCTGGAACGCACGGGCAGCGCACGGTCGCGCCCTGTTCCTCAACAGCCAGGCTGCGGCCGCGCTCCCCGTGCTGGAGGCGGCGATCGAGGAGCTCACGTTGACGCGATTTCCGGTGCTCTATGTGTATGCCATGGGTTGGGCAGCGCTGGTGTCAGATGAGTGCGGCCTACACGAACAGGCATGGCGGCTGGCCGAGCAGGCTCGAGAAGCGGTCGATGCCAATCGTCTGGGCCATGTCGCACACATGGGCATTGTCGAAGTGGTTCGTGGTCGGATCATTGCGCGGCACGGCGACCTGGCAGAAGGGCGTGGCCATCTGGAGCGCGCGGTGCATCACGCCCAGGTCAGCAACGAACCGCTCGACCAGGTGTTGGCGCGGCTGGAGCTCATTCCGGTGGTCGCCGCGATGGGCGACCAGACCGCCAGCCGGGCTCGCTTGGCAGAAGCCACCGACGCCCTAGCCAGGGTTCCGGACGCTGTCGCCCTCGGCGTGCGCCTCGAGGCGCTTCGCCATCGACTCAGGCTGCGAGTCAGCCAGCGGGATCACTTGCCCGAGCCCCTGAGCGACCGCGAGCTGGGCATCCTCCGCCTGCTTGGCGGCTCCCTCTCACAACCGGAGATCGCCGCCGAGCTCGGCATCTCATCACATACGGTGAAGAGCCACGCCCGAGCCATTTATCGCAAGCTTGGGGTCTCGACTCGTGAGGAAGCGCTGAGCGAGGCGCGCGAGCTACGCCTGTTCAGCACCGCCATCTCCTGACCCCACCGCGCTCGCGGTTTGTCGTCGCCCTAGGGGGGATGGCGCCTCATCAGGACCGGCGCGATGGTTCGGTCATGATGACGACTCGCGACGGCTGGGAGACCAGCACAACGGGCGATCATCCGACGCCCGCCGCCTTTCTTCGCGCCGTGGCCAGAGCAGAAGTCAACGTCCTGACCTACGCGCCGGCCATGGCACAGGTGGTCGCGACCTCGGGTCTCGATGAGCGATCCCACGCGCTCGTCAGGCTCGCCGTCATGATCGCCACGGACGCACCCTCGTCGGTCTATTCATGGCAGGTCAATGTCGCACTCAAGTCCGGGGTCACCGATGGCGAGCTGATCGGTCTGCTGGCGGCCGTTTCACCGCTGATCGGCTCGTCGAGGACGGTTGCCGCCGCCGGCCGTCTCGCCTTCGCGCTGGGGCTCGACACCGGCCCGACCGACAGCGAAACTGATGCCGGAGGGGACTTCGACTAGGAGGATCACGCACTGTGGATGTCTTCGTCGCGCTGATTACGGCGGCGATCGGGCTTCTGGCCCTGCTCTTCGGTTACCGCATCTTCAAGTTGCTGCTGCCACTGCTCGGCTTCTTCGTTGGCCTCATTGTCGGCGCCCAGGTGGTCGCCTCAATTTTTGGCGAGGGCTTCCTGGCCAGCGTGATTGGCATCGTCGCCGGACTAGTGGTGGGCCTCCTGTTCGGGGCTCTGGCCTACGTGTGGTGGTGGCTGGGCGTCATCTTGGTGTTCGCCGGCATGGGCTACGCACTGGGCGTCTCCATCCTGCCGGCCTTCGGATTGGACCTCGACTTCGTCAGCGTCCTGATTGGCCTGGCGGTCGCAGCAGTCTTCGCCTTGGGCGCCATCGTGCTACGGATGCCGAAGCTGATCGTGATCGCCGTTACCGCCCTCTGGGGCAGCGGTGCCACGATCGCCAGCTGGCTGATCCTCACCAACCAGATCGAGCCCGACCAGCTGGGCTACGGCGCCGTCAACGCGGTCGTCGTCCAATCGACCTTCTGGCTGATCGTCTTCTTTGCGGTGGCCGTGGTCGGCATGGCCGTGCAGCTCGCCACCACGCAGGAATACGAGCTGATGTGGGACGAGGAGTATCCATGGGAGAACCCCGCCACCCCCACCACCCCGAGCGCGCCCAGCACACTCTGAGGCTTCGTGTCCAGCCCGCATGAGAGACCGGCGGAGACTGCTCCGCCGGTCTCAGGCACCACACCACCAAAGAACATGACCTGGGTCGACGGTGGCGACTTCCTGATGGGCTCGGAGCAGTTCTACGCCGAAGAGCGGCCCGTCCACGAGGTCGGCGTCGACGGCTTCTGGATCGACGAGCACCCTGTGACCGTGGCAGAGTATCGACGGTTCGTGCGCCAGACAGAGTACGTGACTCTCGCCGAACGCCCGCTCGACGCCGCGGACTATCCGGAGGCCGATCCGGACCTGCTGGTCCCCGGCGCGCTCGTATTCCGCCGGACGCGCGGACCGGTGGACCTCGGCGACTACCGCAACTGGTGGCACTACGTCCCCGGCGCCAGCTGGAAACACCCCGAGGGACCGCAAAGCGACATCGTCGGTCGGGACCGTCATCCTGTCGTGCACGTCGCGTTCGAGGACGCGAACGCGTATGCGGTCTGGGCCGGGAAAGCGTTGCCGACCGAGGCGGAGTGGGAGTTTGCGGCGCGCGGCGGCCTGGAGGGCAAGGTATTCACCTGGGGTGACGAGTTCGCGCCGCGCAACCGCATGATGGCGAACACCTGGCAGGGTGAATTCCCATGGCAGAACCTGCTCCTCGACAAGTACGAGGGGACGTCGCCTGTCAAAACCTTTCCGCCGAATGGCTACGGACTCTTCGACATGGCCGGCAATGTCTGGGAGTGGACCACTGACTTCTATCAGCCCTCCCACGAAGAGGCGACGATGCATGCCTGCTGCGGACCGCCAAGCAACCCGCGGGTCTTGTCGCCGGACCTCAGCTACAACATCGGCCAGCCTGGTGAGCACATCCCGCGTCGCGTCGTGAAAGGCGGGTCCCATCTCTGTGCGCCGAATTACTGTCTGCGCTACCGGCCAGCGGCGCGTCAGCCACAGGCGATCGATACGTCGATGGCGCACCTCGGCTTTCGCTGTGTGATGCGGTCCGGCGACCAGCCATAGGGTGATGACGCCTCCCCCCGGTTATGCACACGGTGCTGATGGCCGATTGACCTGGCAGGACTGCCGGAATTGGGTGGCAGGTTAGCCTGGGTGTGCGATATTGCTTTCAGCCCGACCACGGGTCGTGGCGGGCGCGGCAAATTGGATGGAGGATTCCAGTGACGAGCGATTCCGAGCAAATGGATAAGGAAGCCGGCCGAGCCATCGGTGCGGTTGGCATGATCTTCTTCGCCAGCGTGATGATGGTCATGATCGGTTTCTTCCATGCCATGTACGGGCTGGCGGCGATTCTGAAGGGCACCGCCTTCATCCCGACCCAGGAGACCATCTACGCGCTTAACATCTCGACCTGGGGTTGGATCCACCTCATCGGTGGCATCGTAATCCTGATTGCCGGGTGGTCGCTCTTTTCCGGGGCCACCTGGGCGCGCGTGGTGGGCATCACGCTGGCGCTGCTCAGCGCCATTGCCAACTTCGCGTCGATCCCGTACCAGCCGTTCTGGTCGATCCTGATCATCGTGCTCGACGTGATCGTGATCTGGGCACTGGCGGTGTACGGCGGCGAGCTGGCGGAGGGCCAGGCGGGCTAGGCGACTTCCGTT
>DATBRW010000145.1:0-3013 GCA_036560125.1 Candidatus Limnocylindria bacterium | reverse complement strand
CGCGTCGGCGCCGGACCGGACGCACGCGAGCGAGTGGCGGTGGTCATGCGATCGGCGCCCCCAGGTCGAGGCCGTTGAACTCATTCATGGCCGCCTCGATGCCGTCCCGCAGCCACACCTCGACCGCATCGGCCGCGACCGCGATCGCCTCGGTGGCCAGCTCCCGTTCCGCCGGCTTGAAGGTGGCCAGCACGTGGTTGACGGTCACCCGTGAGCTGCCGGGCCGTCCGATCCCGACCCGCAGCCGGCCGAACTCGTTCGATCCCAGGCTGGCGATGATGTCGCGCAGCCCGTTGTGACCACCCGCGGATCCCTCGCGCCGCAGCCGCAGACGGCCCAGCGGCAGGTCCACGTCATCGGTCACCACCAGCAGGTCCTCTGCCGGGTCCGCGCCGGTCTGGCGCAGCGCGGCCCGCACCGGACCCCCGGACAGGTTCATGTACTTCATCGGCTTCACCAGCAGCACGCGCTCGTCAGGGTCTGACAGCTGGACCTCCAGCCGGGCAGCACCGTCCCGGACCCGACCCGCTCCGGTCAGGCCCCATCGGTCGGCGAGCAGGTCGACCACGCGGAATCCCACGTTGTGGCGGGTGAGCCGATGCCGCTCACCGGGGTTGCCGAGGCCGGTGACGACTTTCACCAGCCCGATGGTAGCGGCCCGACTACGCTGACGAGCCATGGCCCATCCGGATCTGCTCATCGTTGGCGGCGGGATCATCGGCTGCTCGGCGGCCGCCTTCGCCGCCGAACGCGGCGCGTCGGTGGTCCTGGTGGAGGCGACTGAGATTGGCGCCGGGGCATCTGGCCGCAACTCGGGCGTGGTCCAGCACCCCTTCGATCCGGTGCTGGCGCCGTTGCACGAGGCCACGCTCGACCACTACGGCGCCCTGGCCGACGGCGGCTTCCGGTTCCCTCAAGAGCCGGCCGGGCTCCTGCTATTGACCGATGACCCGGCCGCGGGCCGCGCCCGCGTGGCCGAGCTGAACGCCAGCGACCCGGTCCTGGCGGCCTCCTTCCTGGACCAGCAGGCCCTTCTGGAGCGCGAGCCGATGCTGGGCGGTGGCCTGTCGGCAGTCCTGCTGGCAACCGGCTACCCCATTCCACCGCACGCCGCCACGCAGGCCATGGCGGCACGCGCTGAGCGCGCCGGCGCAGAGCTGCGGCTCGGCGTACGAGCCGCAGCGCTCGAGGCGGGGCCATTGCTGCGCATGGACGACGGCACGGCGATCCAGGCCGGCGCCATCCTGATCGCCACCGGGCCGTGGAGCGCAGATCTGCTGGATCCCAGCGGCGCCTGGCACCCAATCCGCCCGACCTACGGCGTGACCGTCCAGGTGGCGCTGGCACAGACACCGGGCAGCGTCCTGGAGGAAGGGGCCGTGCACACCGTCAACCGGCCGGTCGCTGACGATGAGCCGGCAGACGGGCTCTTCACCTTCTCCATGGTGACCGCCGACGGCGTCAGCACGGTCGGCTCGACCTTCCTGCCGTCGGCGCCCGATCCGGACGAGCTCGCCCCGCGGCTGGTGGCGCACGGGACCCGATTCGTGCCCGCGCTGGCCGGGGCCGCCATCGTCCGTGCCCGGGTCTGCGCTCGGCCGCAATCGGTCGACGGACGCCCGTTCATCGGGCCGGTCGCCGGAATGGAGCGCGTCTACATGACCGCCGGCCATGGCCCGTGGGGGATCAGCACGGGACCCGCATCGGCGGCGATGGTGGTGGACAGCATCCTCGACGGAGTCGCGATACCCAACGAACTGCGGGCGAATCGACCCGTCTGAGGTCACGCAGCCCAAGTTCGTTTGTGCAGAGTGCACAACAATCGGTCCGCCGCCCACCCCGGTCCGCGCACGCGGCGGGCACATTGGCCCGCCTAGGCTGCCTGCACAAGCGAGCAGGGAGCCCAACGGATGATCGACACCGGCGACACGGCGTGGGTGCTCATCTCGACCGCGCTGGTCATGCTCATGACGCCGGGCCTGGCGCTCTTCTACGGCGGCCTGGTGCGCCGCAAGAACGTGCTCAGCACGATCATGCATAGCTTCTTCATGCTCGCCCTCGTCAGCGTCATTTGGGTGCTGTGGGGCTACTCGCTGGCATTCGGACCTGATGCTGGCGGCCTTGGGATCATCGGCACATTGCAGTGGGCCGGGCTGGAAGGCGTCACCGGGGCGCCGTCCGACGTCTACGCGTCAACCGTCCCCCACCTCGCCTTCATGGCCTTCCAGATGATGTTCGCCATCATCACGCCGGCCCTCATCACCGGCGCGTTCGCCGAGCGCAAGCGATTCAAGGCCTTCGTCCTGTTCAGCATCGGCTGGTCGACCCTGGTCTACGCGCCGATTGCCCACTGGGTGTGGTCGCCGGACGGCTGGCTCTATTCCCTGGGCGTGCTGGACTTCGCCGGTGGCACGGTGGTGCACCTCTCGAGCGGCGTGGCCGCCCTCGTGGCAGCGCTGATGGTCGGTCGCCGCATGGGACTGGTCGAGCCTGCCACCGAACCGCATGACGTCCCGATGACGGTCCTCGGCGCCGGGCTGCTGTGGTTCGGCTGGTTCGGCTTCAACGCCGGATCGGCGCTGGGCGCCAATGGGATCGCCGCGGTCGCCCTGGTGACCACCAATACCGCCGCGGCCATGGCAGCGCTCACCTGGGTCACCATCAGCTGGCTGCACCGGGGCACGCCGTCAGTGGTCGGCGCGGCCGTCGGGGCGGTGGCGGGATTGGTGGCGATCACGCCGGCCGCGGGCTACGTGAGCCCGTCGGCGGCGGTTCTGATCGGGTTCGGCGTTGGCGTCGTCTGCTATGGGGCGTCGCTGCTGCGCCTGCGCTCGCGAGTGGATGACGCGCTGGACGTGTTCGCGGTGCACGGCGTGGGCGGAGCGTTCGGGGCAGTGGCCACGGGCGTGTTCGCATCCGTGGCGGTCAACGCGGCTGGCCGCGACGGGCTGCTGTCGGGAGTGCCGGGACAGGTCGCGATCCAGCTGGTGGGCGTCGGCGTGGTGGCCATCTA
>DATBRW010000144.1:0-5958 GCA_036560125.1 Candidatus Limnocylindria bacterium | reverse complement strand
CGCGCGGCAGGAGCTGGTCGCCTGGCTCAGTGGCGCGATCGAACAGCGCAAACGGGACGAGCTGGTGGAAGCGCTGCGTGCAGCGGACGTGCCCGCCGGTCCGGTGGCCGGGGTGGGGGAGGCGCTGCGCAGCATGGAAGCGGCCCACGACGGGCAATGGGCGCAGGAAGCGTCGCCCATGCGCCTCGCCCCCGACCCGATCCGGCTCGACGGGGAGAGTCCACCGCTTCGCGGCGTCCCGCCCCTGCTGGGTGAGCACACGGACGACGTGCTAACCGAGCTGGGTCTCAGCCCAGCCGAGATCGCGACGCTCCGCCGCGACGGGGTGGTCGCCTAGCGCTCGAGGTGGCTGACCACCTCCATCGCCAACGCCTCGATCCCGCGGCGATGAACGACCACGCGCCGCGCCACCGCGCACACGTCCGCGCGGTACAGATCGCTCACCTTGTGCGGCAGCGGGGTCGGCGCCCACACGACCAGCAGCTCGGCCCAGGCGCAGTCGCGCAACGCATCGGCTCCGCTGGGGAGCTTGCTGGTGCCATCGATGTAGCGCAGCTCCATCCCGCTGCCGGCCAGGGTGCGGTCCATCTCGGTCCACATCGGCGGTCGCCCGCCCACCACCAGCACCCGCCGCACGCCGGCCGTGGCGCAGGCCGACGCCATGCGGCGCAGCGCCCGGGTGTTGTTCGAGCCGGAGCAGATGGCGCAGTGAGGCTTATCGGTCTCCAGGGAGTGACGGCCGTCCTTGCCGGCGGCTGCCACACAGGCCGGATCCGAACAGTGCCGGACCACCGCCAACGTCAGGGCGTCGCGGGCGCGGTCCAGCTTCTCGTTGACCATCCGCGTCTTGCCCGGACGGGTGAGGCCGGCCTCCTCGAGCACGGTGCGGGCCGCGGCCGCGCTGACGGGCGACGCGAAGCCTTCGCTCTTGAGGAAGGCGGCGATGGCGGTGTCGGCCATGGTCGGCGGAGCGTGGCCGTGGCGCACCACCGTGTCAAATCGGCACGCAGCTGGCACAAGTCAGGCGCGGCTGACGTCTTGATCAGCGGCGGTAATGCGCCAGGCGAGTGGGCCGGGCTGTGCGGCTCACTCGTCTCTTTCTATCTCCTACTCGCCGATGTCCTCGTTCCAGAGCTCCGGCCGCTCGGCGATGAAGGCCGCCATCATCGCCACGCACTCCGGATCGTCAACGACGACGACCTCCACGCCGCGCGATCGCAGCAGCTCCTCGCCGCCCATGAAGGTTCGGTTCTCACCGATGACCACGCGCGGGATCTCGTACAGCAGGATCGCGCCGGTGCACATGTCGCACGGCGACAGGGTGGTGACCATGGTGGACCGCCGGTAGACCGATGCCGGCTGCCGGCCGGCGACCTCCAGCGCATCGGTCTCGCCATGGCGGATGGGGCTGCCCAGCTGGACCCGCCGGTTGTGCCCGGCGCCGAGCACCTGGCCGCCGGCCACCAGCGCCGCCCCGATCGGGATGCCGCCTTCCGCCAGCCCGATGAAGGCCTCGGACTTGGCCAGCTCCAGCAGGGCGCGATCATCGGTCTCGGCCATGCCGTGAGTGTAGGCCGCGGCGATTGGTCGGTTGGCGCGGGCGCGTAGACTCCGCGGCAGACGGAGGTAAGCCCGATGGTCGACAAGACCCCGAAGAAGCCACCCAAGAAGAAGCAGCCGAAGAAGCCCAAGGCCTAGTCCCGGCTGATCCACGGCCCATGCTCCTCGCGTGGCGAGGTCGGTTGGTTGCGCCCTGGTTCAGTGGGTGGTGGAGCGGGAGACGGGGATCGAACCCGCGACATGCAGCTTGGAAGGCTGCCGCTCTGCCAACTGAGCTACTCCCGCACCGGTCCTGACAGTTTCGTGCTCAGCAGAGCGCCTAACTGTCGTTTCGCTGCCGATCGACGGTAGCACAGCGCTCTGACACCAGATGACGAGGCCTACGATGGAGGGCGCGGTGTCCCTCAAGCCTCGCGGTCTTGCCGGAGATAGGCGTCGCTGCCATCCAGCCAGTCCTGGCGGGGTGGGCTGAAGACATCTAGGTCAAACGTGTCCTCGAGGGCTTCGGCCCCATGCGGCACTCCGGCAGGGATCACGAGCACCTCGCCCGCGTGCACGACCACGTCCGGAGCGCCGTCCGAGAACTGCATCCTGAGGCTGCCCTCGAGGATATAGGTGAGCTGCTCGTTTGGGTGCTCGTGCATCGGGACGACGCTGCCCTGCTTCAGGAAAACCTGCGCAAGCATGGCCTGCGCGCCGGTGACGATTCGCCGGCCGATCTGGTTGATCAGCTCCTCGCGCGGGACGTCCTCCCAGCGATGAAGCGACGGCTTGGCTGAGTCCATGGTGCGGATCCTCGCGTGCGTGGCGTGGCTCGTCACTAGAAGAGGTGCTGGTGCTCACCTCCGTCAACGGACAAGGTGGCTCCGGTGATGAAGGTCGCGCTGTCCGACGCCAGGAAGACCGCCGCGGCGGCGAGCTCATCTGGGCGGCCGTATCGGCCCAGCGGAATCGAGGTGGTGGCTCGCTGAGCGACCTCATCTTCCGACACTCCGAGCTGGGTTGCGCGGTACCTGTTCTCCTCCACGATTCGGTCCGTCAGGAACCTGCCGGTCAGGATCGAATTCACCCGCACGTCCGGCGCCGCTTCTTTCGCCAGCGTCTTGCCCAGCGCCACCACGCCGGGGCGCAGCACGTTGGACAGCACAAGGCCATCGACCGGTTGATGGGCGGCAATCGACGTCAGATTGACAACGGCGCCGCTGCCCGAGCGGAGGTGCGGAAGCGCGCGGCGCGTGATTCGCAGCGCGCTCATGAATACAAGATCGAATGCCCCGCGCCAATCGTCGTCCGACAGCTCATCCACCAGCCCCAGCCGGGGGCCGCGGGTGTTGTTGATCAGCACGTCAATCCCGCCAAAGTGGGTAGCGGTCCAGTCCACGAGCGCGTCGCATTCGGCGCCGATCGACAGGTCGGCCTTGTGGCCGACGACGTCATATCCCTCGGCCGCGAGCTGCTTCACCGCCGAATCGAGCGAGTCGGACCGGCTGGAGCTCAGCGCCACCTTGCATCCCTCAGACGCCAGCGCCCGGGCGGTAGCGAACCCCAAACCCTTGCTTGCCGCCGTGACCAACGCGATCCGGCCCCGGAGATGCGTTTCCACGTGCCTGCTCGCCGACCCCTCAGCTGTTGTAGGCCGACATGATCCTGTCCTTTGCACCGGATTGGTGGTCTGGATCGGTCTCATGTCGATCCGTCTGCCCCGGTGACGGCACCGCCGCGGCGATATCGACGCCCTCTTCCGTCAGCAGGGCGCCGATGGCGCTGACGTAGGCCTCGACGCTCGCCTGCAGCACGTTGTCGTGGACCGCGCGTCCGGGATAGATCGGACCGTCGGGCGCATCGCTGCGACGAATGCCAACGGCGATCGAAGCTTTTGCCTCGTGCCCGGTACCCGCTGAATGGACGTCGTACGACACGAGCACCACGGGCGATCCGAGGAGCGGGGCGAGGGCATTGTCGACAGCGCGCAGGAGCGCGTCGACGGCTCCATTGCCTCCCGCGTTGGCGCGCCATCTGTGGCCACCCCCGACGAGGATCAGGCTCGCGCGGCTCGATCGCTCGCTACCGCTGGTGGCCGACCAGCGCTCGACGGCGAGGGCGGAGTCCGTATCGGAAAGCTCGGTGGGGACTGGGTTCATCATGGACGCGCTCCTTAGTGGATTGGAGTGAGCCAGCGCGCGTACCGCGCGTCGGTGCCGCGCACCGCGGCGAAGTAGCGAGCCTGGATGTCAAGCCCAACGGGAAATGCCGGATCGCCGACAGGGCGACCGTCGATCGACGCCACCGGCGCCACCTGGGCTCCGGTGCCGGTGAGAAACACCTCGTCGGCGAGGTAGAGCTCAGATCGGTCGATGCGCCGCTCATGGACGTCGTAGCCGGCATCGCGTGCGATCTCGATGATGGCCCCGCGCGTGATCCCGGGGAGGACGTCGTCGACCAACGGTGGCGTGGCCACCTCACGACCGAAGACGGCGAAGACATTGGCTGCCGATCCCTCAGCAACGTGGCCATCGGCCGTGAGCAGCAGGGCATCGTCGTAGCCGCCGGCGTGGGCGTCCTCGGTCGCGAGCGCGGCATTCACATAGGAGCCGGCGATCTTGCCCCGGGCCGGAATGGCGTTGTCACTCACGCGCTGCCACCCCGATACGGTGACCCGGATGCCCCCGGTCGGCAGGTAGTCGCCGAGGGGGATCGTAAAGATCCCGATCCGGTCCTGGAGGTCGGAGAGCTGGACTCGGATCGAGTGCGCCGCCTTGTAGATAATCGGCCGAATGTAGGCGTCGCCATCGTGCTCGTTGCGGCGCAGCAGCTCGAGCGTGATCGCGAGCAGGTCGTTGGCCGTTTCCGGCACCGAGGCGCACAGCAGACGCGCATTGCGGAGCAGCCGCTCGTAATGCTCGGGGCCGAAGAGCAGGGACAGTCCGCCAGCGTCCTGGCGATAAGCACGAATGCCCTCGAAGACGCTGGTGCCGTAGTTGAGCGCATGCGTGGCGATGCCGATCTTGGCCTCTCCGATAGGCACCACGGTGCCCTCGAAGTAGGCCCAGGCGCCAATCGACGGACGGCCACCATCGAGTGCCGCCGCCTGAGAGACGGTCGGATCGACGGCCTTCATGCTTGCACCGGGAGTGGGCGCGGGCCCAGCGCGCGCCGTGATGAGGCGAGCTCGTCGCGGCGCTCGCGGCGGGCATCGAGCTGCCAGATCGCGTACTCGAATGAGTCGTGGAGCGCGGCAAGCGACGCCGTGATGATGTTCGCGTCCGCGCCAGCGGTGATCCAGGTTCCCGACTCATGTCCAGTCTCGATGATCACTCGCGTCCGCGCGGCGGTCGCGGCATCACCATCGATGATCCGGACCTTGTAGTCGACCAGGTGCACGTCGTCGAGGGCTGGATAGAAGGCGCCGAGCGCCTTGCGGAGCGCAAGGTCGAGCGCATGCACCGGCCCGTTGCCGTCCGCAGCAGTGTGCAGCACCTCGCCGTCAACCTCGACCTTCACGCTCGCCTCCGCGCGCGACTCGCCTCCATTCCTGCGCTCCGCGATGACGGTGAAGTCGACGATCCGGAACGGGGCCGCGTAGCCGGCTCGCTGCCGGCGCACCAGCAGCGCGAACGACGCATCGGCTCCTTCGAAGCTGGCACCTTCGGCCTCGAGCTGCTTGACGAGGCGCGACATCTCGGTGGGATCGATCCCCTCGGCCGCGAGCGGTCCGAGCTGACGGAGCCGCCACGCCGCGTTCGCGCGACCGCCGAGCTCGCTGACCACGAGGCGCGACGTGCCGCCGACCACCGACGGGTCGACATGCTGGTAGGCACGCTCCACGCGCATCGTTGCGGCGCCATGCACTCCGCCCTTGTGCGCGAATGCGCTCGTGCCGACGTACGGGGCATGGGCGTCCGGCGCGATGTTGGCGACCTCCGCCACGAAGTTGGCAAGCTCTGGAAGGCGGGTCAGGTCATCACCGCCCGGGATAGTGGGCAGGCCCAGCTTGAGCGCGAGATTCGCCCAGATCGTCACGAGGTTGGCGTTGCCGCAGCGCTCTCCGTAGCCGTTGATGGTGCCCTGCACGTGCCTGGCCCCGGCCTGGACGGCCGCGAGGGAGTTGGCCACGGCCAGGCCCGCGTCATCGTGCACATGGATCCCAATGACCGCTCGCGAAGCGATCTCGCCTACCACGCTTCGCGTTATCGCGGCGACCTCCTCGGTGAGGCAGCCACCATTCGTGTCGCACAGCACCACCACCGTCGCGCCGGTGTCGACCGCCGTGCGGAGCGTGGCCAGCGCATAGGCCGAATCGGCCTTGTAGCCGTCGAAGAAGTGCTCGGCGTCGTAGATCACCTCACGCCCGGCCGCATGGAGATGGGCGACCGAGTCCCCGATCATCGCCAGGTTCTC
>DATBRW010000143.1:0-2049 GCA_036560125.1 Candidatus Limnocylindria bacterium | reverse complement strand
GAGGCCTACTCCACCGCCGACTTCGCGCATGGGCCGGTGGTGCTGGCCCAGCCTCGGGTCCCGGTCCTGGCCATCCGGCCGGATGGACCGATGGGTGGGCTGGTCGACGAGACGCTGCTGCAGACGAGCGCGCGGGGCGGGATTCCGGTGGTCATCGGCGGTCACGAAGCCGCCGGCCGCGTGGGCGCGCTGGCTCTGCCCTTCGATCTGCCGGAGGCGCTGACGCCGATCGTCTACGTCGTGCCCGGCCAGCTGCTGGTGGAGGCGACCGCGCGCCGGCGCGGCATCAGTCCCGATGCGCCGCCGGGGCTCGGCAAGGTGACCCGGACGCGCTGAGAGTCAGCTCGCGTCGCGGTGCAGGCGGGTGGTGACGCTGACCTCGGCGCGCTTGCCTGGCTCCCAGGCGAGCAGGACCTCGACCACCTCGCGCATGCGCAGCCGCGTGTGGACGATGTTCTGCTGCGCGCGCTTCCAGTAGTTGAGCGGCTCCTCATCGTCCAGCGGACGATGAGGCAACCGCGTGATGGCGCAGCCGCGCTGGGCGGTGACGATGCCGCGCAGCGCGCGCTCCAGGTTGGCCTCGTATTCCATGTGCAGGCCGTGCAGCTCCTGTGGCGCCAGCATGTCCTCCAGTGCATCGGCCCGCTGATCGAGCTCGTCCTCCTCGGCCTGCAGCAGCAGGACGGCCTCGTCCACGTCGACCGCCCGGCGCCGCAGGGCGTCGATCGTCTCGGCTGAGCTGCCCAGCCGGCTGTCGATCTGCGCCGTCTCCTCCGCCAGCCGTTCGCGGTACTCCAGCAGCTCCTTGCCGTAGCCATGTGGCCGGCGCCTCCCACCACCGCGGCGCAGGAAGCTCGCTGGCAGGAGTGCGATAGCCAGCGCCGGAAGCGCCAGGAGAAGCGATGCCCGATGGAGCCTCTTCATCGGCCTATCTTCCCTTGCGCCGATTGATCTCGTCGGTCAACTTCGGCACGATGGCGAACAGGTCGCCCACCACGAACAGGTCGGCGAACTCGCCGATCGGCGCGTCGGGGTCCTTGTTGATAGCGACCACGTTCTCCGCAGTCTGCATGCCGACCCGATGCTGAATCGCCCCGCTGATGCCGATCCCCATGTAGAGCGCCGGTTTGACAACCTTCCCGGTCTGCCCGATCTGCAGCTGGTACGGGACCCAGCCCGCGTCGGCCGCCGCCCGGCTGGCGCCCACCGCGCCACCCAGCGCCGCCGCCAGGTCGTGGAGCGGCGCGAAGCCCGCTTCGCTGCCGACCCCGCGGCCGCCGGCCACGATGACCGTGGCCTCTTCCAGGTTCGCCACCGCCGCTTCGGCGGGATGCGACTCCGCAATGGTGGCCTTGCCGAACGCGCTGTCGTCCGCCGCGGGTGCGTCGCTCACCGCCGCCGATCCACTCCCGCCCTCGACCGGCGTGAAGGTGTTGGCCAGCGCCAGCACGACGGCCGGCTGCGGCGCCTCATCGACCGGCTCGCTGACCGTGATGACGGTCCCCTGCAGTGTTGTTTGCTCGACCCGCAGGCGACCGTCCTTGATTGCGGCAGCCCGTACCGGACCGAAGGCCGGAACGCCCAGCAGACCGACCAGCGCTGCGGCGAGGTCGCGGCCGTTCGGTGTGGCCGGGGCGAGCAGCACCTGCGGGCTCAGTTCGCTCACCGCCGCCGCCAGCGGGGCCGCCACGGTGATGGCCGGAGTGTTCTCATCGCCCAGCACCACGACCGTCGCGGCGCCGGCGGCGCCAAGCCCCGGCGCGCCGGAACGCGCGCCCGGTCCGTAGGCCAGCCCAACCGCCGCGCCGCCGGAGGCCTTCGCGAGGTCCGCGGCACCGGCCGCCAGCTCCAGCGCACTCCGTGCCGGCTGGCCGTCGGCGAACTCGGCAAGGAAGGCGATGTCGTTGGTCATGTCGTTTCTCCCCGCCTAGATCAGCTTCCGGGCGGCCAGCCAGTCGGCGATCCTGGTCGCCGCCTCGTCAGCACCCAGGTTCTCGATCCGCTCGGTCGGCGGCTTGGCCTCGGGCGGATTGGCCTCGACCACCCGGG
>DATBRW010000142.1:0-4604 GCA_036560125.1 Candidatus Limnocylindria bacterium | reverse complement strand
AGTGACACCCTCCAGCTCGATGGCGAGACCGGCGTCGACGGCACCTCTAGCGCCGTCCAGGTGGCAGTGGCCTTCTTCCCACCGACCGACTTCCTGTCGATGGACAAGTTCGCGGCGGCGAACAACCTGACGATGGACGAGGAGATCTACCCGATTGACTCGCCCACGTCACTCGTGGGCCTCCTGATTCAGTGCCCGGGCGAAGGCCCCACCGAAGGCCCGCCCGATCCCGACGCCCTCGTTAGTATCCAAGAGTGCCGGGAGGAGACCGAGAAAGCCGATCCGGCGAGCTACATTGACGGTGCCGAAGTCCCAATCTGGCTGCTCCATGGTCTCGCCGACCCTATCGTGCCGTTCAACCAGAGCCAGCTTGTATACGACGCGACGACCGCTGCGGGCAACGAGGCGCGGTTAACCATCGTCCCCAGCGCCGAACATGAACGGGAAGACATCATTGACGCAGGTGACGCCACAACCTGGGCAACCAACCGCGGTGGGCGTGAGACGAAGACGGTCGGCGCTGGCCCGAGCTGGGCTGACATCGAGGCCTTCATCAACGCCGCCCTCGAGCGAGCCCCCTGAGGAAACGGGCGCGGGAATTCCATCCAGGACGTGCAGCGTCTGATCGAAGGCTGACCTCCACTCGGTCGACAAGCGCGAGGAGTGCGCTGTCGGGATTGTCAGCCTCCACGATGACGCACCCGGGCCGCATGCCATGGCAACCCAACGGTCAGATCGCGCGATCGGGGCTAGCCCGGTGGATGCGCAGCGCAGGCTGTCAACGTTCCACTCGGGAGGGATTGATTCTTCGGCCCAGTTCCAGAGTGCACGCACGCCGTCCGAGTCCACTAGAAAAAGGATACTCAACGCGCTCCGCGTAGCGCGCGGGTGATCCGGCTTCCTCACCGCCGTTTTCCAGCAGTTCGGATCTGCGGTTTCCCGCACCGGTCCTCGGCAGAAGCGACACCTCGCTCCGGACCTCCGCGGTGGCGGGGAAGTGGTGCGGACTGCTATACTTCGCGTCGGTTTCGCGAGCGTTTGCGAGCCGAATCGATACTGACTGAGTAGCAACGTGGGTCGGTTCGCCATCCCACGTTTTTGTTTCTGCCCGCACGACGGGCGCGAGGTGCGGACGTGAATCGAGACTTCATCGGAGCCCTGCTCCAGTTGAACGCCGAGAAGGGCGTGCCGCAAGAGATCCTCATCCAGACGCTGGAGCAGGCGATCGAGTCCGCCTATCGGCGCAACGCGGATGCCCCGGAGAACGTGGTCGTCCACGTCGACCCGGAGAGCGGCGAGATCAGCGTCTACCGCGAGTACGAGGTCGTGGCCGGCGAGGCCGAGATCGAGGATCCGGAGATCCAGATGGTCGTGGCCGAGGCCCAGAAGATCGACCCGGCCACCGGCGTGGGCGGCAAGGTCCGCGTGCCCGAGAACGTGACCCAGGCCCAGCTGGGCCGGATCGCGGCCCAGACCGCAGGCCAGGTTTACCGCCAGCGCCTGCGCGAAGCGGAGCGCGACGTGGTCTACAGCCAGTACGCCAGCCGTGAGGGCGAGATCATGACCGGGGTGGTGCATCGCACCACCGACCAGGCCGTGGTGCTCGACATGGGCAAGGGTGTGGAGGCGGTCCTGGCCGTGACGGAGCAGCTCCCCATGGAGCACTACCGCATCGGGCAGCACCTGAAGGTCTACGTGCTGGAGGTACGTCGCACGACGCGCGGACCGGTGCTCGTGGTGAGCCGCACGCATCGGGGCTTCCTGCGCCGCCTGATGGAGATGGAGATTCCCGAGATCTACAACGGCACGGTCGTGATCCGCGGCATCGCCCGCGAGGCGGGCAGCCGCTCCAAGGTGTCGGTCGAGAGCCGGCAGCCGGGCGTCGACGCCAAGGGCTCGGCGGTGGGGCAGCGCGGCGCCCGGATCCAGGCGATCGTGGCCGAGCTGAATGGCGAGAAGGTGGACATCGTGCTCTGGCACGAGGACGCCGGGCAGTACGTGGCCGAGGCGCTGTCGCCGGCGGAGGTGCTCAGCGTCCGAATCGACGAGGAGCACAAGATCGCCAACGTCATCGTGCCTGAGCGGCAGCTGAGCCTGGCCATCGGCAAGGAGGGCCAGAACGCCCGCCTGGCAGCCAAGCTGACCGGTTGGCGCATCGACATCCGCTCGGATGCCGGCGTCGCCACCGCAGCCGCGGCCCATGACGGAAGCGATGACACGGCGGCGCACGACACGGCCGACATGCACGACTCGGAACCGCACGACACCGGTGCCTTCGAGGTCGATGTGCCCGCGGAGGAGGCGACGGCCGATGCCGAAGCGACGACCTGATCACGTGCCGATGCGCACCTGCGCCGTCTGCCGCCAGGTCAAGCCGAAGCGGTCGATGACGCGCGTGGTGCGTGCCGCCGGCGGCTCGGTCGCCCTGGATCCGAGCGGCAAGGCCGCGGGTCGGGGCACCTACATTTGCGACGATCCTGACTGCCGCGATCCGCGCCGCCTGGCCGATGCCGTAGGCCGCGCGCTCGCCGCACCGGTGGAGCCCGGAACGCTCCAGCTCGAGGTACCGAATGCCACCCCGTAGATATCAGCCACGGAGAGGTCCGCGTCCGCCACGCCGTCGCAACGGCGGTGCCGCCGCGGTCGCGGAAGCGCCGACGCCGGTCCGTCCCGAAGGGCCGGTCGAGCTGCCGTCGTCGATCGCGGTGAAGGACCTGGCCGACGCGCTCACGGTCAGCACCGCCGACGTCATCAAGGAGCTGATCCGGAACGGCATCTTCGCGACCATCAACCAGTCGATCGACTTCGACACGGCGTCGCTGGTGGCAGGCGAGCTGGGAATCGAGACGGTCGAGCGTGGCGTCGCCGAGCGCGCCGCGGCCGAGGCCGCCGGCCCGGCGGAGATCGTTGCGCCCGGCGAGGAAGGAGACGCCGGCGGCAAGCCGGTGCTCTTCACCGAGGACGACGCGGCCGACCTGGTGACCCGGGCCCCGATCGTGACGATCATGGGCCACGTCGACCACGGCAAGACCAGCCTGCTCGACGCGGTTCGCAGCACGACCGTGGCGGCGGGGGAGCGGGGTGGCATCACCCAGCACATCGGCGCCAGCGAGGTCGTGCACAACGACAAGCGCATCGTCTTCCTGGACACGCCCGGCCACGAGGCGTTCACCGCCATGCGCGCCCGGGGCGCGCAGGTGACCGACATCGCGATCATCGTGGTGGCCGCCGACGACGGCGTCATGCCGCAGACCAGGGAGGCCATCGATCACGTTCGCGCGGCCCGCGTGCCGATGATCGTGGCCATCAACAAGATCGACAAGGCCGATGCCAACCCCGACCGGGTGAAGCAGGAGCTGGCCGACATGAACGTCCTGATCGAGGAGTACGGCGGCGACGTCATCGCCGTGGCCGTGTCGGCCAAGCAGAATACCGGCCTTGACGACCTGATGGAGATGATCCTGCTGGTCGCCGATCTGCAGAATCTCAAAGCCAATCCCAACCGCCCCGCGGTCGGCACCATCGTCGAGTCGAAGGTCGAGAAGGGTCGCGGCAACGTGGCCACCGTGCTGGTCCAGACCGGCACGCTGCGCATCGGTGACATCGTCGCGGTGGGCGGCACCCACGGCCGGGTCCGCGCTCTGCAAAACGCCGCCGGCAAGCGCGTGAAGACGGCCGAGCCGGCCACCGCGGTCGAGATCATCGGCCTCAACGAGCTGCCCGAGGCGGGGGACATCCTGCGAGTGGTCGACGACGAGAAGGCGGCGCGCGAGATGGCCGAGACGACGGCCCGCGGCACCATTGGCAGCGACGGCAAGACGGCCTTCACGCTCGAGGACATCTCCGCCCAGATCCAGTCATCCGAAGTCAAGGAGCTCCGCGTGGTGCTCAAGACGGACGTCCAGGGATCGCTGGGCGCCATCCGGCATGCGCTGGAGCGCCTGAACAACAACGAGGTGCGGATCAACATCCTGCGCGAGGGGGCCGGCGACATCAACGAGTCGGACGTGCTGCTGGCATCCGCCTCGGAGGCGGTCGTCATCGGCTTCAACACCAAGCCCGACCCGGGTGCGCAGCGCGCCATCGATGCCGCCGGCGTGGACGTGCGGCTGTACGACGTGATCTACAAGCTGACCGATGACGTCGGCGCGGCGCTGCAGGGCATGCTCGCCCCCAAGCTGGTGGAGCAGGTCGAGGGCCACGCCGAGGTGCGGATGGTGATCAAGGCCGGCCGGGCCGGCAACGTAGCCGGCTCGTACGTGAACGATGGGCGGATCGTGCGCGGCGGCGACGTCCGCCTTTTCCGCGGCGGCACCCAGGTCGCCGAGGGCCGAATCACCTCGCTGAAGCGTTTCAAGGATGACGTCCGCGAGGTGGCCGCCGGCTTCGAGTGCGGCATCGGCCTGTCGATCGAAGAGATCGCGGAGGGCGACGTAATCGAGTGCTTCCAGATGGTGGCGGAGTCCGCCTGAGCGGTTCATGAGCCAACGGACAAATCGGCTGGACAGCCAGATTCAGCAGGAGCTCATGCAGCTGCTGCAGCGTGACCTGAAGGATCCGCGCGTGGGCTTCGCGACCATCACTCGCGTGGAGACCAGCCGCGA
>DATBRW010000141.1:0-11139 GCA_036560125.1 Candidatus Limnocylindria bacterium | reverse complement strand
CGCGCGTCGTCGTCGTAGCACATCGGCTCAGCCCACCTGGTTGACGGCGTAGAAGGCGCCGGCCGCCAGGATGCCGGCAACCAGTAGGTACGTCCCCGCCCGCACCGCGGCCGGTGTGGTGCTCTCGACTGGGCGCCCGTCGGAGGCGCGCCACATTCCGCCCATGGTCGGCACGTTGGTGGGCGCCAGCAACAGACCGATCGCGGCGCCGACCAGCAGGCCGCCGATGTGCCCCGTCCAGCTGATGCCCGGGATGGCGAAGGTGAAGACCAGGTTGACCACGAGCAGGGCGCCAACCTGCGACAGCATGGCGCGCGCCTGCGGACCGAGCAGCAGGTGCCGCCGCCGCGAGACCACGAACGCCAGGCCGAAGAGCCCAAAGATCGCGCCGGAAGCGCCGGCCGCCGGGACCTCAGGCACAAACAGGATCGTCATCACGCTGCCGCCGATTCCGCACAGGAAATAGATGATCAGGTAGTCGATGTGTCCGTACAGCTGCTCCAGCAGGGGCCCGAACAGGTAGAGGGCATACATGTTGAAGGCGATGTGCAGGAGGCCGAAGTGCAGGAACATGCTGGTCACCAGCCGGTAGTACTCGCCATCGGCCACTGACGGACCGTAGATCCAGCCCGCTTCCATCAGCCGCCCGTAGCCACCCGTGAAGCTGAGCGAGCCGCCCTGGGTGACGAAATCGGCCAGGAAAACGATGACGTTGGCGATGATGATCCCCCACGTCACGTAGGCGGGATAGGTGGCATAGGCGCCGCGTGCGCGGTTGAACTGGCGGCGCGCGGCGAAGTCGTGGCCGGTCTCCTTGAGCAGCCAGGCGATGCGGTTTGCGATGGCGCCGCGCTCCTCCTGGGGAGCCCGCCGATCGGCCTCGCGGTAGGCGCCGATTGCCTCCTCGAGGTCGCCGTTGCGGACGTGCTGCTCCGCGGCCGAGCGCCAGGCGAACCAGGCCAGCGGCCCGTCGAGTGCGGCGGCGTGCTGCCACGAGACGAGTGCCCCGGCCTCGTCGTCCATCCGGTACTGGGCGGTGCCCTTGCCGATCAGCGCGGCACCGCGGACCTCCGGATCAGGAGTGGTGGTCAGCGCGTCGAAGATGGGCAGCGCGGCTTCGGGCTCGGCCTGGTCGAGCAGGCGCTGGCCGTCGGCCAGCCGCGCCCGGGGATCGTCGGTCATCGGCCGCGCATTATCCCAGACAACGGTCGACCGCCGGGAGATGGCACCCCGGCGGTCGAGCGCACGCCCCCCTGAAAGGGACGAGGCCGCTCCAACGTGGGCGTCGGAGCGGCTATTGAATTGGCTGGGCTACTTGTCTCGGCGGAGGAACTCCAGCACGTCGTCGTACCGGAAGCGCCGGTCGCCGCGTCGCGTCACCCGGAAGAACGGGAGTTCGCCGCGATCACCAAGGCGCTTCACGGTGTTGACGTGCAGGTGCAGCATCTCGGCGACTTCCGACGCCGTGAGCAGCTTTCCTACCTCATTCGTCATCATTCGTGTGGAATCCCTTCCGCCACCTGTGATTAGGCCAGCCGGGCCGCTGAGCACTTGGGTGCGGACCGCGCGGCTTCTGGCCGGATAGTAAGGTTGAGGTGCCCTCCAACGGCCCGGTACTTTCGGTCTGGCACCCGCAGTACTTCGGACGCCACAAGTCCACCCCGCACAGGTCACACCCAACCATGCCGGTCTACGAGAAGCACGTCTTCGTCTGCACTCGCGGTGAGTGGTGCCCGTCAGTCGACGGCGACGGCATCGGAGTCCACGCCGCCCTGAAGGAGGCCGTGCGTGCGGCCGGCCTGTCCGATCGCATCCGCGTCAACCACGCCGGCTGCTTCTCGCAGTGCGGCAATGGACCGATGGCGGTGGTCTATCCGGAGGGCACCTGGTACGCGGCGCTGACGCCCGCGGATGCCGCCGAGATCGTGGAGCGCCACCTGGTGGGCGGCGAGCCGGTCGAGCGGCTGCGCTATGAGCCGCACACGATGGGCGCCCACCAGCTGCCACGCGACGAAGATGGTCGACCCCTCGGCCGCCGGGCGCCCTGGCCCGCCGGTGGAACCCGGTGAGCGATCCGTGGCCGGAGACGGTCGCCGACCTCCTTCGTGACCGCGCCGACGCGCGCGAGGCTCGCGACTGGTCGCGCGCGGACGCGCTCCGCGATCGAATGCGCGAGCTTGGCTGGGAGCCGATCGACTCCCCCGCCGGCTCGACCGCACGACCCGTCCCGCAGCGCACGCAGGAACGGGCGTCGGTGCTGGACCAGCCGGCGAGCGTGCCGGCGTCCATCGTGGTCATCGTCGACGATCACCCGGAGGACCTGACCCGTCTGCTCGCCGGGCTCCACGCGCACCCATCTGCCATCGACCACGAGCTGGTGCTGGTCGCCAACGCACCTGTCGGAGGAGCCGATGGGCTGCCGCACACCGCATCGGGCCTGCAGCTGGTCGAGTCGGAGCTGCGCCTGGGCTGGGCCGATGCGGTCAACCTGGGGCTGCACCAGGCCCGCGGCGAGATCGTGGTGCTGCTCGACTCCTCGCTCGAGCCAACCGGCGACTTCCTGGCTCCTCTGCTCTCGGCATTCGAGGATCCTGCCGTCGGGCTGGGTGGCCCGTGGGGCGTGACGAGCCACGACGGCCGTCAGTTCGACGAGGCGCCGCCCGGCGAAGTCGACGCGATCGAGGGCTACTGCCTCGCCATCCGACGCGAGGCCCTGCGGCAGATCGGTGGCTTCGACCACCGCTTCCGCTTCTATCGCAACGCGGACCTGGACCTGTCCTTCGCGGTGCGCGACAACGGCTGGAAGGCGGTGCGCACGGAGCCCGTTCCGCTGGAGCGCCATGACCACCGGGGCTGGAGCGCGTACCCCGAGGCGGAGCGCGACCGGCTCAGCAAGCGGAACTTCTACCGGTTCCTGAAGCATTGGGGTGATCGGCGCGACCTGCTGCTGCAACCGGCGTCACGCAACGAGCGCGGCGTGCCACGCTGAGGACACCGTGACCCAGGTCAAGCATCGTGTGCACGTGGTGCCGTGGTTGCGCCGCCCCGGCGGCCTGCTGCTGAAGGAATGGCTGGCCATCACCATCGGGCGCGACATCTTCTGCTGGCGGGACCTGAACCCGGCCGAGCTGAACCATGAGCTCGCCCACGTCCGGCAGTGGCGGTCGCACGGCGCCACCTTTCCGTTCGTGTACCTGGGCGCTTCGCTGCGCTCGGCGACCGCCGGCAAGGGCTGGTACCGCGGCAACCGCTTCGAGGTCGAGGCCCGGCACGCCGCCGGGCAGGACTGAATCGGTTCCTAGCGGAGCACCAGCCCGTAGCGGGTGACCATCGCGCCGTTCTCCACCCGCGTGACGCCGGCCAGCAGGTCCAGCGGCTCGAGGTACGGCTGGATCTCGGTGGCGTACTCGGGCGGCAGCATCTCGCCGCCTTCGGCTTCCACCGTCTCCCGCAGGGCGGCGAGATCCAGGAAGAAGGCGCCCGCGTTGTCGTCGCCCCCGAACCGATCGATGACGGCCGTGAAGCGCGCGTCCTCGGCCAGCGACTCGCCAGGCGAAAGCTGGAGGGCGCGGCCGACGAATCGGTCCCCCACCCCGATCAGCACGTGCTCGCCATCCAGCGCGTACTGGATGACCGCTTCCATGTCAGCGCTGTCGCTGCTGAAGCTGGGGGTCATGGTGGTGAAGCGGATGCTGGTCACCTCGACGCCGGCCACCGTCTCGGTGGTGACCTTCACCTCGGCCGCTGGATCCATGGTGGCCAGGCTGAGCAGGTTCTTCAGCTGCCGCAGGCGCTGGCTCGCGGCGTCCGTATCGTTGACCTCCAGCACCATACCCACGTACGGCTGCTCGCCGTCCCAGCCGGCTGCCACGGCACCGCCACCGATCCAGTTGAACAGCTCGTCCAGCCGCCCGCCAAGCGCCGCCTCGATCTGCTGGAGCTGGTCCAGCTCGCCGCTCGCTCCGCCATTCCCCAGCTGCTCTCGCAGGCGCGATAGCTGCGCCGACGCGTTCGCGCCAACGTTCGGGGAGTCGGCGAAGAAGATCGCGTCACTCGGCACCAATTCCGCCAGCGATCGAGACGTATTCGCCGGCGCGGGGTCCGTAGGCACGCTCGTGGCGCCGTCCACGCGGATCGCGTCGTCCTCGAAGGAGAGCGATGCGACCACGACGTCCGGCAGCGATGCCAGCTGCTCGTCCAGCAGGTCCCGCAGCTCGGTGTCGGTGGCGCCCATCTGGTCGCGCATTGAAGCCATCAACGACGCGACGTTGATCGTCATGACGCCGGCTCGGTCGGAGGGGAGGCGATCCGCCAGGTCGCGGACGTCGCTGCGGTCGGTCAGGCTGTCGCCGCTGCCGCGATGAACCGCCAGCAGCGCCTCGACCGTGGCGCGGCTCGTCCCAAGCACCAGCTGGTCATCGGTCAGGGCATACGCGAAGCCGGCCTCCATGTCGGACCCGCCACTGGCGGGAGCGACATCCAGCGTCCAGACGGTCACGCCGCTGGCGTCGGACGAGCTGAAGCTGCCGCCGTCCGCCTCCGCCAGGGATCGCACCGATTCGGCGAACGACGACGCGGCGGAGGCGTCACTGACGCCCAGCAGCACGCCGGTCGCCGGCGGTCGTTCGGTGGACGGGTCGAGCGGCTGGTCCAGCACGGTCACTGCCACGGTTCCCTCGAACCAGGGCGCGATGTCGTTGGTGTAGTCGAAGGGCGCCTCGGCCTGGTCCAGCGCCTCATCGAGCGCCTCGGCCAGGCCATCGCCCGACACAGCGTCCGGATCGGTTCCGGGGAAGCGCGCCAGGATGGCGCGCAGGGCGTCCTCCTGGCTCGCCGACAGCGAGAGGTCCGCCTCCATGTACATCAGGGAGCCGGAAGGAACGTAGCCGGCAGCCGGAGCCAATGACGAACCACGGCCCTGCATGACCGACAGCCCGAGCACCAGGCCGATCGCCGCGGCCAGCACGGCAACCGCCGCGATGACGGCGACCTGCCGGCGACTGACGGACGAAGTTGGTTGGGGAGCCTGGGTGGGAACGACCGGCTCAGTGATCATGCATGCCTCCGTTGCCGCCCCTTGGACGCAGCGGGAGGGCGCGGCTGTTGCCAGCATAGGCAGTCCCCGAGCACGCTGCCAGCGGCCAAGGGTCCTGCCCGGAAGTCACCCTTGGGTCCGGTGGCCCTCCAGGCAGGTGCAGCCGCCGGGGCCCACCACGGCCGCGTGCGGCGTGCCAGCCGGCAGGACGAATCCGTCGCCCGGCGCGAGCTCCACGGGGGACGCATCGGCCCCGACCAGGAAGGTGATGGACCCGGTCGCGCACATCAGCAGCTTCGTGTAGCCGTGCTGGTGCACGGCGTATCGGTCGCCCGGCCCGTTCGACCAGGCATACGGCTCAACCCCTTCCTCGCGCAGCCGCTGGCTGACCGCGGCGACGGTCGGCGGCACGGACGCAGTCCATTCGAGTCGGTGCAGGGTTTGGTTGGCGCTCATCAGCGGATGGTGGCCGCCTCCGCGCCGGCGATGCGCTCGGCCAGATAAACGGGGATCACCGACACGACGATCAGCACGAAGGCAACGACGTTCACCACGGGGAGCTCCTGCGGTCGCTGAATCGCACTCAGGATCCAGAGCGGCAGCGTCTCGGTGCCCGGGCCGGCCGTGAAGTTGGTGACGATCACCTCGTCAAACGACAAGGCAAAGGCCAGCAGCGCGCCGGACAGCAATGCGGTGCGCATGATTGGAAGCGTGACGCGTCGAAACGTCATGAAGGTGTCCGCTCCCAGGTCTGCCGATGCCTCCTCGGTCGAGCGCTGCGTGCGACGTTGGCGGGCCACGACGTTGTTGTAGGCGATGACCACGCAGAACGTGGCGTGACCGACGATGACTGTGGCCAGGCCGAAGTTGACGCCGATGGTCTGGAAGGTGGCGGACAGGGCTATCCCGGTGATCACGCCGGGCAAAGCGATCGGCAGGATCAGCACAAAGGAGATCGTCTCGCGACCGAAGAACTGGAAGCGGCTCACAGCGAGCGCCGCGGCCGTGCCCAGGATCAGGGCGATGGTGGTTGCGCCCGCCGCAGCAACGATCGAGGTGAAGAAGGCGCCGAGCACGCTCCGGTTGTTGAATGCCTCGATGAACCAATGCAGCGAGAAGCCGGACGGCGGCCACACCTGTGATCGGGTGGGATTGAAAGCGTAGATGGCCAGGATCAGCAGGGGCACGTAGATGAATGCCAGCGCGATGCCGGTCAGGATGCGAAGGCCGATGCGAACTGCCCTCGACTCGGTCATCTCGCGGGCCCTACAGCGACTCGAAGGCGCCAAGGCGCCTGGCGACGACCAGGTACACGATCATGATCACGATCGGAACAAACGAGTAGGCGGCCGCCAGGGGCAGGCTACCCAGCGCCGAGTTGTCGTAGATCACGTTGCCGATGAACTTGGTCGACGAGACCATTGTCGCGGTGATGTAGTCACCCAGGGTCAGCGAGAACGTGAAGATCGATCCGGCCACAACTGCCGGCAGAGCCAGCGGCAGGATCACCCGCCGGAACGTCGGCCCTGCGCGCCCGCCGAGGTCCGCGGATGCCTCCAGCATCGACTGCGGGATGCGCTCCAGGCCGGCGAAAATGGGCAGGATCATGTACGGCAGCCAGAGATAGCTGAGCACAATCCACGAGTTGCTCACCTCGTTCAGCCCTGGCCCGCTGACGCCTAAAGGCGCGAGGAGCCAGTCCAGCACCCCGTTTCCCTGCAGGATGACCCGCCAGGCGTAAATCTTGACCAGGTACGAGGCCCAGAGCGGGAGAAGAACGCCGATCAGCATGATCCGCCGGGTGCGTCGCGATGCGATCCGGGCCATGTAGTAGGCGATTGGGAATCCGAGCAGGATGTCGGTGACGGTCACCGCCGCGGCGATACCGACCGTCCGAAGCGTGATCGTTCGATACACGTCGTTGGTAAGCAGCGTCTCGAACGCCTCGAGGCTGAACTCGGGGACTACCTGCCCGCTGAAGGCGTCCGTCTTCCAGAACGCATTGAGCAGCAGGATCGCAAGCGAGCCCAGGTAGGCCAGGCCGATCCACAGCACCGGCCCGGCCAGCAGCAGGGCGAGCTGCACCCTTGGCCTGCTGCTTAGCCACGCAGCCAAGCGTCGCCGGGGCGATGCCTTCGGGACCGCAGCGCTGCTGCTCACTAACGGCTCATGCTATGTGCTTCCCCTGAGGGCGGACCCCCAGGGGAAGCAGTTCGCGGAAACGGGCTGCGCACCGATCGGCTCAGCCGCCCGTGATGGTCGTCCAGGCCTCTGTCCAGTCGTCGACGTCCTTGCACGTCGTGCTGTCGTCGTCGTCATTGCAGTCGGCCCGCGGCGTGCTCCAGAACGCGACCTTGTCGAAGTACGCCTCGTCGGTTGCGTGGAAGGTGTCGCAGTGGCCGGGCGACATGGCCTCGGCTTCTTCGCAGGCCTCAGCGCTGGTCGGGGCCTCGCCGAACCAGACCGTGGCCTGGGCGCTGGTGTTCGGATCGAGCATCCAGTCCATCCAGCGGTACATACAGCCCGGATGGGCCGCGTTGGACGCGATCATCCAGGTGTCCGACCATCCGGTCGATCCCTCGTCGGGCAGCGTCGCCGCCACCGGTGCATCGGGGTTCTCGGCCAGGATGGTGTTGAGCTGGTACTGCCAGCTGCTGCCGGCCAGCATGGCGCCGGACCCGAACGAGGTGATCTGGTCGGTCGCCAGATTCCAGCGCTCGCCGACGATCGCGCTCTGCTGCTCGAGCAACGCAACGGCGGCGTTGAACTGTTCTTCGTTCAGCTGGTAGATGTCATCGATGCCCAGGTCCGGGTTGGTCTGCTTGAGGTGCAGTGCCGCATCGGCGATGAAGATCATGTAGTTGTAGACGCTGATCTTGCCCGCCGCTGGTGAGTCGGCATCCCAGATGACGTCCCAGCTGGTGGGCGGCTCCGGGAACGTCTCGGTGTTGTACAGCAGCACGTTCGCGCCGCGGCCGTGCGGCACGCCATACGAAACGCCGTCGACCGTGTTGTGCGGCTGGTTCTTCAGGGCGTCGAAGACGTTCTCGTAGTTCGGGATCAGATCCAGGTTCACCGGAGCCACCGTGCCGGCCGCGATCATGCGGAGCGTGGCATCGCCGGAGGCCGAAACGCCGTCGTACTGGCCGGTCGCCATCAACGAGACCATGTTGGTCGAGTCGACTCCGTCCGTGGTGTTGACCTGGCAGCCGGTCTCATCCTCGAACGGCGTTACCCAGTCGAAGTTCGGGTCGTTGCTGCCATCCTCGGCATATCCGGCCCAGATGACCAGGTTCAACGTGTCCTCCGCGGCGGGTAGTTCCGTCGCCATCCCGCTGGGCGTGTCCGAGCCGCAGGCCGATGCGACCATTGCCAAGGCCGTGAGCAGGCCCGCGATCTTGAGAGTTCTCATGCTTGTCTCCACTCCTCCTCGTCCCCCTTGGTTGGTTCGCCACTGGAGATCGGCTCAGCGCCACTCAGGCGCAGCACGTGCTTGCGCTTCCAGGTGAGGCGGACTGCCTCGCCCTGCGCGCTGAGGACCTCCATCGACGACGTTTCCAGGTTCTGCTGGGTGACGACCAGGTCGCCTCCCACATCCAGGTGCACCAGGTATCGCGTATCGGGTCCGAGGTAGATCACCTCGCGGATGTGCCCGTCGGCGGACTGCTCGTCGGTCGCCGGCTGCTCAGCCGGATCGGCCAGCCGGATCTTCTCCGGCCGCACGGTGAAGACGCCGTCCTCGCCGATCAGGGCGCGGGCCGCCTCCCCGGTCAGGAGGTTGCTGGTTCCGACGAAGCCGGCGACGAATTTCGTGGCTGGATGCTCGTAAACATCGGCCGGCGTGCCGATCTGCTGGATTCGGCCGTCATTGAAGACAGCCAGGCGGTCGCTCATGGTGAGCGCCTCTTCCTGGTCGTGGGTCACGTAGATGAAGGTGATCCGGACCTCCGATTGAATGGCCTTCAGCTCGATCTGCATCTCCTCGCGGAGCTTCAGGTCCAGCGCGCCGAGGGGCTCGTCCAACAGCAGCACGCTGGGACGGTTCACCAGCGCGCGCGCCAGGGCTACGCGTTGTCGCTGACCGCCGGAGAGCTGCGCGGCGCGGCGCCCCTCGTATCCTTCCAGCCGGACCATGCGCAATGCCTCGCGAACGCGTTCCTCACGTTCCCGCTTTGGCACCTTGCGGACGACCAGCCCGTAGCCGACGTTGTCGCCAATCGACATGTGGGGAAACAGCGCGTAGTCCTGGAAGACCGTGTTCACGTCACGGTCGAAGGGCGGCACGCCGGTCACGTCACGGCCCTGGAGCAGCACGCGCCCCTCGGTGGGCTGCTCGAAGCCGGCGATCATGCGCAGCGTCGTGGTCTTGCCCGAGCCGGACGGGCCGAGCATCGAGAAGAACTCGCCGTCCGCGATGTCGAGGTCGACGCCGGCAACCGCCTCCACGTCGCCGAAGCGCTTGATCACGCCTTCCAGCCGTACGGCTGAAACCGGCGCAGCGGCGTCCCCAGACGGATCGCTCGAAGGATTGGAGGGTGCCACGGAAGGTGGCAGCGAGGTCATCGGTTCGACGGCCACTAGCTCCTCGAGGCTGCTCGGCACCACGCCTCGCCGGTGGGCCCGGCTTTCTCGGGAGGCGTCCGAGGATTGGCGCACTCTGCCGGTGCGCCGCGGCGGTGTCAAGCCGATTCCCGCAATGCCCCTGCCCGTGCGCGCGGCAATCCGCAACTGCCGGCCCCGATAGCCGCGGAAACCGCCAAAACGCGGCTGGTAGAGTCCGGCGATGGCCGCAGGGAGACACTGAATGGAGCTGGGCGTGCTCTTCGGGCTCGGATCGGCTGCGGCCTTCGGTGCCGGCGATTTCAGCGGCGGGCTGGCCTCACGGCGGGTCAGCGGACTGACGGTCGCTGGCCTGGCCCAGGCGATTGGCCTGGTTGCGCTGCTGATCCTCCTGGCCATCCTCCGCCCCGCTCCACCCAGCACCGGGGCAATCGCCATTGCCGCCGTGGCCGGCGCCTGCGGTGGCATCGGCCTGGTGGCGCTGTACGCCGGCCTTTCGCTGGGAAGCATGGGGGTGGTCACGGCCCTGTCCGGCGTCGGCTCGGTCGCCCTGCCGCTGCTCCTGGGTTACGCCCTCGGTCGCGCACCGGTCTCGCCCGGCCAGTGGCTCGGCGTCGTGATCACCATGGCGGCGGTGGGCGCCGCCAGCGGTGCCACGCGGCAGGGCGTTCAGGCCCGCGCCGTTGCTCTCGGTATCACGGCCGCGGTCTTCTTCGGCCTCTGGTTCCTACTGCTCGACGTCGCTGCCGAGGAGTCAGGATCCGAGGCGTGGGCGCTCGTCGCCAGTCGCGGAGCGGCCACCGTGCTGATCGGCGGGGCGGCGCTGATGCGTGGCCGATACGCAGGCCTGCGCGCCGCCTGGCCAATCGTCCTGCTGGCCGGCACCATGGATGTGACCGGCAACGCGGCCTTCGTGCTGGCGCGCAGCACCCTGCCGGTTGGCGTGGCCGCAGCCCTGTCCGGCATCTATCCCATCGTCACCATGCTCCTCGCGCGCGCCGTGCTTCGCGAGTCCCTGCCCCGCCTGGGCATTGCGGCCGTGCTGCTGGCGGTGGTCGGGATCGCATTCATCTCGCTCGGCTGAGCGCCAGGGCGGGCCAGCCGCCACCGGTGGAGGCGTGGGGGCGGCGTGGCTCATGGAGGCTCGTCATCGGTCCGTCTCCCGTTGGCATGCGCGCCGAGTGACGCGCGCGACTAGGAGATCGCCGAGGGCCTTACTGCCCGATTACCACCCGCTTACCAGGCCGATGAAGCCGCGTATCATGACGGCCTCCACATGGACCTCATCCCTCACTGCGCATGACCTTCGACCGTGTCGCCATCGTCGAGCGCGTGCTCGACGACTACCTCACCGGAGCCGCCGATGCAGGCCAGGCGCTGGAGCCTGACGCCCCCATCCGGGAGGGGAGCGGCCTCACCGCCCGCCAGGCGATCGAGCTGTTCGAGGACCAGGTCACCTCGCGCGCGATCGACGTCGCCGGGCGCGAGCTGAAGAAGACGGATCGGTCGTTCTACACCATCAGCTCCGCCGGCCACGAGAACAA
>DATBRW010000140.1:0-5581 GCA_036560125.1 Candidatus Limnocylindria bacterium | reverse complement strand
CAACGAGGAGGCGGTGGCGCGCACCATCGACAACCTGTTCAAGGAAGGCGCGATGGTGCACTACGAGCCGCTGAAGCACTGCCACGTCTCCGGCCACGGCTCGCGCGAGGAGCTCAAGCTGATGCTGGGCCTGGTCAAGCCACGGCACTTCATCCCGGTCCACGGCGAGTACCGCATGCTGGTGCAGCACGCGTTGCTGGCGGAGGGTGCCGGCGTGCCGATTGACAACATCTTCGTGCTGGAGAACGGGCAGGTGGTCGAATTCGATGGCACGCGCGCCCGGATGGCCGGAAGCGTGCCGGCCGGCGAAGTGCTGGTCGACGGCATCGCATCGATCGATGGCATCGACGGCGTCGTGCTGCGCGACCGGCGCATGCTCGCCTCCGACGGCGTCGTGATGGTCGCCCTGACCGTCGACCATGCCACCGGAAGGGCGGTGTCCGGCCCGGACCTGGTCGGCCGCGGCTTCCTGCCCGATCCTGACGACCCGATCATGGCGGAGGCACGCGACCACCTGGCCGCCGAGCTCAACCAGCCGGCCGGGGATGCGGATCATGCTGCCGAATCGGGCTTCCTCAAGGCCAAGATCCGCGACACCCTGGCGCGTTTCTTCTTCGAGCGCACCAAGCGACGGCCGATGATCCTGCCAATCGTCATGGAGCTCTGAGGCGCGGTGGCCACCCGACGGAGCACCCGGCGCCGCACCTCCACCCGCCGACGCCGGAAAGCGAACGGGATCGGCCTGAGCGGTCGCGCCATCCGTGAGCTGCTGGCACTGGGGCTGGTGATCCTCGCCATCGTCAGCGTGATCGCCCTGTTCGCGCCTGATTCGGGCGCCGTGGTGAAACCGCTGCGCGACGCCCTGAGCAAGCTGCTCGGCTGGGGGATCGCCTTCGCGCCGGCACTGCTGGCGGGCTTCGCGCTGATGCTGTGGATGAAGTCGATGCCCACCGAGCGCTGGATGGCGGCCACCGGCGCCGCGGTGGTGGCGCTTTCCCTGCTCGGCATGTTCCACCTGGCGGTGGGCGGCGGAGCGGAGGCGGTCGACCAGGGCGAGGGTGGGGGAATGATCGGCTACGCCGTCACCTGGGCGCTGGTGAACGCCATCGGCGAAGTGGGCGCCTGGATCGTGCTGATCCTGCTGTTCGTGGTCGGCATGCTCCTGTACTTCAACATGACGGTCGGCGACGTGGTCGCGGCCTGGATGCAGCGCCGTGAGGATCGCGACGAGCTGGCCGAAGCCGAGGCGCGACAAGCGGCACGCCGCTCGCGGACGGAGCCGATTCCCGTGGCACCGGTCGAGACCGCCGTCAAGGTGGGCCTGATGGATCGCGTCCGCACCGCCTTCGGTGGGGGAGAGGAGGACGATGAGCCGCCGCTGATCGTGCGCCGCCAGCGCGCCGAGGGGCCCGGTCCGGCCTCTGACGGCGGCCCTCGCATGCAGCCGGCCATCCCGATCGCCCCGGTGACCGAGGCCGTGGCAGGCGCAGCGGTGGGAGCGGCGACGGCGACCGGCGTGGCGGCGGTCAGCGTGGAGGTGCTGGAATCGGAGGAGGAACAGCACCTGGCCGCGGTGGGGGAGACGGAGACGCTTGATGCCGCGCTCGAGTCCAGCGAACGCGTCTGGGACCTGCCGGAGATGGACCTGCTGTCCGATGCGCCCGCCAGCAGCGCCGCCCAGATGGACCTCACCACCAAGGGCAAGCGGATCCAGGAGACGCTGGCCCACTTTGGGATCGGGGTCAAGGTGGCCCGCATCCAGGAGGGTCCGGTCGTCACCCAGTACGCGCTGGACGTGGAGCCGGGCATCAAGCTGTCGCGAATCGAGGGCCTGGCCGACAACCTGGCGCTGGGCCTGGCGGCGCGCTCCATTCGGATCGAAGCGCCGATCCCCGGCGAGCCGTACGTCGGCATCGAGATCCCGAACAGCGCCTTCGACCTCGTCACGCTCAAGGAAGTCCTCGGCTCGCGCAACTTCGACACGATGGGCGCCACCAGCAAGCTGGCATTCGCCCTTGGCCAGGACGTGGCCGGCCAGCCGTTCAGCGCCGACCTGGCCAAGATGCCGCACGTGCTGATCGCCGGCGCCACCGGATCGGGCAAGAGCGTGTGCGTGAACGCCATCATCTGCTCGCTGCTGATGCGCGCCACCCCGACCGAGGTGAAGCTGATCCTGATCGACCCCAAGCGGGTCGAGATGGCGCAGTACAAGGGCATCCCTCACCTGCTTACCGAGGTGATCGTCGACTCCGACAAGGCGGTCAACGCCCTGAAGTGGACGGTCGGCACCATGGAGGCGCGCTACCACGAGTTCGCGCAGCGCGGCGTCCGCAACATCGCCGGCTTCAACGAGGCCCTTCGCACGGGTGAGCCGCGGATGCCGTACGTCGTGATCGTCATCGACGAGCTGGCCGACCTGATGATGGTCAGTGCTTACGAGGTGGAGGCGACCATCACCCGCATCGCGCAGCTGGCGCGGGCGACGGGGATCCACCTGGTGGTCGCCACCCAGCGACCATCGGTGCAGGTCATCACCGGCCTGATCAAGGCCAACATCCCGAGCCGCATCGCCTTCGCCATGACCTCCGGCGTGGACAGCCGCACCATCCTGGACACGACCGGTGCCGAAGACCTGCTGGGCCGTGGCGACATGCTCTACCAGCCGATCGACGCGCCTCGCGCGGTGCGGCTGCAGGGCGTGCTGGTCACTGACAGCGAGATCGACGACGTGGCGCGCCACTGGCGCGGGCAGGGTGGCCCGCAGTACCGGCCGGAGATCACGGCGCCCAAGCGCGACGGTAAGGCCGGCGGACGCCCGGGTGACGACGAGGACGACGACGCCGATGCGCTGCTCAGCCAGGCGGTCGACATCGTGCGCCGCTCCGACAAGGCATCGGCCTCGCTGCTGCAGCGGCGGCTGCGCATCGGCTACGCGCGGGCGGCGCGCATCCTGGACCAGATGGAGGACCGCGGCATCGTGGGGCCGGCTGACGGCAGTCGCTTCCGCGAGGTGCTGGTCACGAGCGATGGTTGGGGCGGTGAGATCGGCCCGGATGAGGGCGATGCGTGACCGACGGCGACCAGAACAAGCTCGGCGAGGTGCTGCGCACTGCGCGTGAGGCGCGGGACGTCGATCTGGCCCGGGTCGAGCGCGACACGAAGATCCGGGCGCGCTACCTGCAGGCGCTCGAGGACGGCGACTACGCCGAGCTGCCGGGAGCGGTCTACACCAAGGGCTTCCTGCGCAACTACGGCGCCTACCTGGGGCTCGACACCGAGTACCTGGTCGACCTGTACCGCCTGGAAAGCTCGCAGCCCACCAGCGAGAAGCCAACTGTCCCCACGCCGCCGCGGCCGATCAGCACGCGTCGCAGCCGGCCGCTGATCGTCACACCGGGCGTGATCATGGCCGCGCTCCTGACCGTGGGGGTGGCGATCTTCATCGTCTACATCGCCGTCGAGCTCGTGACCTTCGCGCGCACGCCGGCGCTCGATATCACCGCGCCGGCGAACGACGTGCCGTCATACGACCAGCTCGAGTACACCATCATCGGCACCACCGAGCCGAACTCACGGGTCACCGTGGACGGGCTGCGGGAGAACCCCACCGTCACCGCCGATGCCAACGGCGACTTCACGATCGTGATCGGCCTGGTGCCGGGCTCGAACGTGATCACGCTGGTGGCCAGTGACCCGGTGACGGGTCGTGACAGCGCATCGGTGACGCGCACGATCGTGGTTGGCGACGAGGCCTCACCGTCGGCGGGGCCAGAGGCGCTGGCCTTCACCGCCCCGGAGGAGGGCGCGACGGTGTCCGGCCCGGTGCGGGTGACCGGCACGGGGCCCCCGGACAGTGAGGTCACCTTGCGGGCCGCCCTCGTCCAGCAGGCGGCGCCGACCATCCGGATCGAGTCGCTGGCCGGTGACGTGGTGCCCGTCCCGAATCGCCGACCACCCGCCCCGGACCCGGTGCGCCTGACCGTCGACGCGCGGGGCGCCTTCAGCAGCACGCTGGCGCTGGGGCCCGGCACCTGGGACCTCACGCTCACCGTTCACGGACAGGATCCTGTCACGCGCCGCGTGACGGTGGGGGTGGGCGAGGGTCTGAGCGGCCTGCTGCAGGTCAGCGGCCGCTCGTACCTGGAGATCGACCAGGATGGGCAGCCAAAGCGAGGGGTCTCTGGCCGCATCGCGCAGGCCGGAACGCGCGTCAGGCTGGCGGCCGATGAATCGCTGCGCATCCGCGTCGGCAACGCCGGCGCGGTCCGCCTGATGGTCAACGGGATCGACCTCGGCGCGATGGGGGACTCGGGCGCGGTCGTGGAGTGGCGCATCACCCGCCGCTGAGAGGCAAGATAGAGGGCAACACGCAGATACAGCCGGAGCAATCGACATGGCCGATTCCTCGTTCGATCTGGTGAGCGACTTCGACCAGCAGGAGCTGGTCAACGCGCTCGACCAGGTGCGACGCGAAGTTGCCACGCGGTACGACTTCAAGGGCGCGCACGTGAACCTGGAGCTGACCAAGACCGAGATCGTGCTGCAGGCGGACGACGAATACCGGGCCAACGCCGTCAAGGATCTGATCCAGTCGAAGGCGGTGCGCCGCAACCTGTCACTCAAGATCTTCGACTGGGGCAAGCTGGAGCCGGCTGGCGGCAGCACCGTGCGCCAGCACATTGCGCTGAAGCGCGGCTTGACCAGCGACCAGGCCAAGGAGCTCAGCAAGATGGTGCGCGATCGGTTCCCGAAGGTGAAGCCGTCCATCCAGGGCGACGCGGTACGCGTGTCGGGCAAGAGCAGAGACGAGCTGCAGGCCGTGATCGGGCACCTGCGCGGGCTCGACTACCCGGTGGCGCTCCAGTTCGAGAACTACCGATGAGTGGGGGCCCGTCGGAGGAGCAGCTCGAAGCCGCCGCGCGGGCATTGGGCGTCTCCCTGCGCGAGGCTGGCTGGCGGGTGGCCGTCGCCGAGTCGTCGACCGGCGGGCTGATCGGGCATTCGATCACGATGATCCCCGGCTCGTCCGACTACTTCCCGGGCGGGGTGATCAGTTACTCGAACCAGGCCAAAGAGGTGGAGCTTGGCGTGCCGGCGGCGCTGATCGCGGAGCACGGTGCCGTTTCCCCCGAGGTGGCGGCGGCCATGGCCGAGGGTGTGAGCCATCGCTTCGGGACCGAGCTGGGCGTGGCGGTAACCGGTGTGGCGGGCCCGGACGGCGGCAGCGATGGGAAGCCGGTGGGCACGCACTGGATTGGCGTAGCGCTGCGCGGCCATCCGGCACGAGCGGAGCACCGGCTTTACGCCCACGACCGCGACGGCAACAAGGCCGCGGCCGCGCTGGACGCCCTGGAGCTGGCACTGGCCGAGGTGATGGCCGCCTCTCCCGTCACCGATTGAGGCGCCGGCCCCCGTGGTGAGGCCCGGCGAGCGCATCCACGTCATCGGCATCGCCGGCTCCGGCGCAGCGGGGGTTGCGCTGCTTATGCACCACGCCGGGCTCCGGGTTGACGGTTGCGATGCCGACACGCCGTCGCCGTATACGCCGCCGCTCGAGGCCGCCGGCATCAACATCGTGGCC
>DATBRW010000139.1:0-3856 GCA_036560125.1 Candidatus Limnocylindria bacterium | reverse complement strand
ACCACCTGGGTCACGAAGGCCTTGGTCGACGCGACCGCCACCTCCGGCCCGGCCTGCAGGTAGCAGACCGCGTCCGCGTCGCGGGTCAGCGCGCTGCCGACCACGTTGGTGACCACCACGATCGTGGCGCCGCGCTCGTCGGCAAGGCGCGTGGGCGCGAGGGTGTCCGCCGTCTCGCCGGACTGGCTGACGCTGATGACCAGGGTCCGCTCGTCGATGGGCGGCGGCGAGTAGCGCATCTCGCTGCCGATCTGGGCCGATGCCGGCAGTCCGGCCCACGCCTGAATCAGGTGCGCGCCCACCTCGGCTGCGTACCGCGCCGTCCCGCAGCCGACCACGTACACGCGCTCCGCCGCCAGCAGCGCATCCTCGATCGGCGCCAGCTCGGCCAGCGTCACCGCCCCCGATGGATCCACCCGCCCGCGGAGCGCCTCCTGGATGGCGTGCGGCTGCTCGTAGATCTCCTTCAGCGTGAAATGGGCGAAGCCGCCCTTCTCGGCGGCCTCGATGCTCCAGCTGATGCGGGTCACGTCCCGGTCGACCTCGGCACCATCCAGCTGCAGGATGCGCACCCCATCGGCGCTCACGTCGGCAATGTCGCCCTCCTGCAGGATGACGACGTTCTTGGTGTGCTCCAGGATCGCCGGCACGTCGCTGGCCAGGAATGCCTCGCCCTGTCCGAGTCCCACGATCAGTGGCACGTTCATGCGCGCTCCCACGATCCGGTCGGGATGAGCGGTGTGCATGACGCCGATCGCGTAGGCGCCCTGGACTTCCTGCAGCGCCCGCCGCACCGCCTCCACCAGGTCGCCGTCGTACTCCCGCTCGATGAGGTGGACCAGCACCTCGGTATCGGTCTCGGACGTGAACCGATGGCCTGCGGCCAGGAGCTGGTCCTTGAGCTCGCGGTAGTTCTCGATGATCCCGTTATGGATCAGCGCCAGCTGGCCCGTGCAATCCAGGTGGGGGTGAGCGTTCACGTCGTTTGGCCGGCCGTGGGTCGCCCAGCGGGTGTGCGCGATGCCGGGGTGCCCGGCCGGCGCGCTGCCGTTCAGATGCTCAGTCAGGTTGCTGAGCTTGCCGGCCTTCTTATCCACGAACACGTCGCCCGAAGCGGTGAGGAGCGCGATGCCGGCTGAGTCGTAGCCCCGGTATTCCAGGCGTCGCAGGCCGTCCAGCAGGATGGGCGCTGCGTCGCGCGGGCCGACATAGCCGACGATGCCGCACATGGCGCCTCCTTCGAGCTAGTTCAGGCGCGCCTGGGCGAGCTCGTCGAGCTCACGCGCGATCTCGCTGATCTCATCCAGCCGGTCGCCCTCGATCATGATCCGGAGCCGCGGCTCCGTGCCCGAGGGTCTGACCAGGATCCTCCCCCGCGGTCCGAGACGCGCCTCGGCGCTCGCCACCGCTCCAGCGAAGACCGGGTCCACCTGCCACGAATCCTTGTGGCGGACGGCCGAGTTTAGCATCACCTGTGGAAGCCTCGGAATTTGGCCGGCGAGCTCGCCGAGGGTCGGTCCACCGGCAGCGCGGACGGCTCTCGCGAGCTCGATGGCGGTGAGCATGCCGTCCCCGGTGGTGGCGCGATCGCGAAAGATGATGTGGCCGGATTGCTCCCCGCCCAGGTTGGCATCCGCCCGCTCCATGGCCTCGAACACGTGGCGATCGCCTACGGGCGTGCGCAGCATGCGGCCGCCGGCGGCCTCGATCGCGTCCTGCAGGCCGCCGTTGCTCATGACGGTCGCCACCAGCGTGGCGTTGCGCAGCGTCCCGGCCGCGAGCATCTGCAGCGCGCAGATGCCCATCACCCCGTCACCGTCGACCAGCTCTCCGGCCGCATCCACCGCGATCAGGCGATCGGCGTCGCCATCGAAGGCGCAGCCCATGTCCAGCTGCTGCCCAACCACCAGGTCGACCAGGCCCTGCGGGTGGCTGGAGCCGGCGTCGAGGTTGATGTTGGTGCCATCGGGCTCCGCGTTGATCACGGTCACGTCGGCACCCAGCTCCCGAAAGAGGTCTGGCGCGATCACGGACGCGGAGCCATTGGCGCAGTCGAGCCCGATTCGCAGGCCACGGACCGCGTCCCCCGCGGCGTCCAGCAGGTGGGCCCGATAGGCGGCCACCGGTGCGGGATCGTGCTGCAGGCGGCCGAGCTCGGCGTTCCGACGGCCGGGCAGCGCCTCCGCCTGGAAGATCAGGCGCTCCAGCTGGTCCTCGACCTCGTCATCGACCTTGCGGCCACCGGACACGACCTTCAGTCCGTTGTCGTCGGCGGGGTTATGCGATGCCGAGACCATCACCCCGGCCGCGTGTCCCCCGTGCTCAGCGACGAACGCCAGGCACGGCGTGGTGACGACACCGAGCTGCTGCACATCGGTCCCGACCGCCGCCAGGCCGGCGCTGAGGGCGGCGACCAGCATGTCCCCGGATCGGCGCGTGTCCTGCCCGACCACCACGCCGCGGCCATCACCGTCCAGCAGGTGGCCCACCGCCCGACCGAGGTCGTAGGCCAGTACTGGCGTCAGGTCGACGTTGGCGGCGCCTCTGATCCCATCCGTTCCGAAGAGGCGACCCATCAGCCCGGAGCGGGCGTGGGCGTGGCCGGCGGGACGATCTGCACCGTCACCGACCCGGGCGAGACCGACACCAGGTTCACGCCATTCGGGAGCGAGAAGGTCGGTGTGAGGTCATGGTTGCCGGGGCCGAGGCCCGACGCATCGAGCGTCGGCGTCAGGTCCGCCGGGTCCAGGTCGGCGAGCGCCCCCGCCGGACCGCGCAGCGTGACCGAGAGCTGCCCCTGCTGCGGCAGGCAGGCGGAGCCGTCGGGCGCTCCCTCGCAGTTGACGCCCACGAGATAGGTGCGGGTCGCGACCGAGGCGCCGATGGTGACGCTGACCACCGGCGCGGCCGCGTCCTGGGCGGTCCGGGTGCCATCGGGCAGCACCAGCGTGGCGTCGAGCTCGAGGTCCGCGTTGGCGCCGCCCACGGCCAACGGCTCGGTCGTCACCTCGGTGACCTCCTCCACCGCGTCCGGCGCGCCGAAGATGGTGACCACGGCCGGCTCAACCGTCACCGCGTTCACCTGGAACCCATCGGCCGGGTTGCCGGTCAGGACCGGCCGAATGGGAACCGTCTTGCTGGTCTCGACGGCGCGCACGTCGATCTCGACCTGGATGGTGGCCGGTTCAAGCTCCACCGACTCGACCTCGCGCCCGTCGATGTCGACCGGCACCAGCGGCACCTGCGGCTGGCGGACGTCAATGCCCGAGTCGAAGATCTGGACCCGCGCCACGGCGTGGTCCACGCGGCCCAGCTGGCTCTCCGGGCCGCTGGCGGTCACTTCCTCGTGGCTGGTGCGCGGGGTGCCGATGGCCAGGCCCTCCGGCACGTTGCCGGTGTCGACCTCCACTCGCACCGCCCGCTCCGCCAGCTGGTCGAGCGCCACCGGCACCGTGGTCGGCTGGTACTCGAGCACCTCCACTCCCTGCTGCAGCGAGGTGACGCGCACTGGCAGCGATTGCAGCTCGGGGGACCGGTCCATGTCGTATGCGGCCAGGTCGACCGTCACGGCGAATGAGTCGGCGGTGACGCGTTCGGGCGCATCGGCCGACAAGCGGTACTGCACGTCGACCGTTCCCAGCTGCTGGGTCAGCGGATACGCGCCGGCGGGCTGATTGACGGCCTCGACCGGCAGGCCGGGAAAGAGCTGATCGGTGAACGAGCCGGAGTAGACGAAGCCCGTGTACAGGATCGTTGCCAGCCCCAGGGCGGCCAGCTTCAGGTGCCAGTTGCGGGTCAGCAAGCCCATCTACTGCTGCCGATCGGCCGGGGCCGATGCGGCTGCCGGAGCCGATGC
>DATBRW010000138.1:0-7427 GCA_036560125.1 Candidatus Limnocylindria bacterium | reverse complement strand
TGGACGAGCCGACCACCGGCCTTGATCCGCAGGCGCGCCACCTTCTCTGGGAGCGGCTGTACCGCCTGAAGCAGCGCGGTGCGACGCTGATCATCACCACCCACTACATGGACGAGGCCGAGCAGCTCTGCGACCGGCTGGTCGTCATGGACAAGGCGGAGATCGCCGCCGAAGGCTCACCAAGGGAGCTGATCGAGCGCTACGCCACCCGCGAGGTGCTGGAGCTTCGCTTCGCCGATGCGGTGCGCTCCAGCCTGAACGGCCGGCTGGACGGCCTGGCGGAGCGGATCGAAGCGCTCCCCGACCGATACCTGCTGTACGTCGACGATGGCGAGCGGGCGCTGGAGGCGGTCCACGATCGCCAGATCCCGGTGGAGTCGGCGCTCGTCCGCCGCGCCACGCTGGAGGACGTCTTCCTGCGCCTGACCGGGCGGACGCTGATCGAATGACGGCCGCCACGCGCGTCCTGCAGCGCAACCTGCTGGTCTACCGGCGGACCTACCGGGGCAGCGTCTTCAGCTCGTTCGTCACGCCGCTGCTGTACCTGACCGCCATGGGCCTGGGGCTCGGTCAGCTGGTGACGCGCGACGTCAGCAGCCTGCCGGGCGGCGATTACCTGTCGTTCCTGGGTCCCGGCATCATGGCCGCCACCAGCATGCAGTCGTCCGTGTTCGAGTCGACCTTCCCGATCATGGGCAAGATCATGTGGCGCCGGAACTACGAGGCCATGCTGGCCACGCCGATCGAGGTCCGCCACATCCTCGGCGGTGAGCTGCTGTGGATCGGCTTCCGGATGGTGCTCATCTCGAGCGTCTTCCTGGTGGTGCTCACCCTGTTCCGGATCCCGACGTCGTTCCTGGCGCTGCTGGCCGTCCCCGCTTGCGTGCTCCTGGGCGTGGCCTTCTCGGCGGCGATCATCAGCTTCGCCGCCACCCAGAAGAACGATTCCGGCTTCGCGGCGCTGTTCCGCTTCGTCATCAACCCTCTCTTCCTCTTCAGCGGCACCTTCTTCCCGCTGAGCACGCTGCCGGAGTCGCTGCGCTGGGTGGAGTGGATCGCGGCCGCCACCCCGCTGTACCACGGCGTGGCGCTGGTCCGCGGCGCGGTCCTCAACGACCCCGGCACGCTGGCCGGCTGGCCGTGGCATGTCGCCTACCTGGTCACGTTCGCCTCGGTCTTCGCGGTCGTGGCACATCGGCTCCTCAGCCGCAGGCTGGTGAAGTAGATGGCCGGACCGATGGAAGCCACCGCTCGGCGCCTCCTTGGACCGACGCCAACCCCGCCCTTTGTCTCGTCCCTCCTGCGCGCCCGGCGGTTGGTGCAGCGCAACCTGCTCGTCTACCGGCACGGCTGGATCATCATCGTGTCCGGCTTCTTCGAGCCGCTCTTCTACCTGCTGGGCATCGGCTTCGGGCTCGGCAGCCTGACCGACGGGGTGACCCTTTCCGACGGGACCACGATCCCCTACCAGGCCTTCGTGGCGCCCGGCCTGCTGGCCATGTCGACCCTGAACGGGGCGATCGCCGAATCGATCTTCAACGTCTTCTTCAAGCTGAACTTCGCGCACATCTACGATGGCATCCTGGCCACGCCGCTCGGGATCCGCGAGATCGCCCTGGGCGAGCTGATCTGGTCCCTGATGCGCGGCAGCATCTATGTCGTCGCCTTCCTGGGGGTGATGCTGGCGATGGGCCTGATCCTGTCGCCATGGGCGGTGTTCGTGCCCGCCGCCGCCGTGCTGCTGGGCGCGGCCTTCAGCGCCGCCGGCCTGGCAACCGTCGCCTACCTGCGCACGGTGCAGGACTTCGACCTGCCGATGGGCCTGGTGGTTATGCCGATGTTCCTGTTCAGCGGCACCTTTTTCCCGGTCAGCTTCTATCCGGTGCCGATCCAGATCCTGATGGAGGCGATCCCGCTGTACCACGGGGTGACGCTGCTGCGAGCGCTGACCACAGGGGTGATCGAGCCGCGAGTGGCATGGGACATCCTGTACCTGGTGGTCTTCTGCGGGATCTGCATGTTCATCGCCATGCGACAGATCGAGCGCAAGCTGATCAAGTAGGCGATCCCGGCTCCCGCCCCAGCAGCAGCGGCAGCGCCGCCCGGATGTAGCCCAGTCCCGACGCCACGCTGAGCAGGGTGGCGGCCAGCATCGTGGCGACGCCCACGGGCTTGAGCCAGTCGCTGGCCTCCAGGCTCGCCAGCGGGCCGCCGGTGCTGGCGTCGAAGGCGAGCAACAGCAGCCCCATTCCCAGCAGCGTCGTGAAGGTCTTGCCCTTCCCCCAGCCACGAGCCGGCATGACCACATCCGCGCTGGCCGCCAGCTGGCGCACGCCCTGGACCACCAGCTCGCGGATCAGCAGCAGTGCCGCGATCCAGGTCGACAGCAGCGAGACCTCGACCATGGCGATCAGCACCCCCGCCACCAGCACCTTGTCAGCGGTCAGGTCCAGGAAGACGCCCAGCGGGCTGACCTCGCCGCGGGCGCGCGCAACCCGCCCGTCGACGACGTCGGTCAGCGCAGCGGCCGCGAACACCACGAACGCCAGCAGGCCGGCGCCGGGGAACGGATACAGCAGGAGTGCAATCACCACCGGCGTGGCCGCGATCCGCGACACGCCCAACATGTTCGGCAGCGACGTCAGCCGAGCCGGTCGTGCGGCTTGGACCGATGGGGCCGACGCCTGAGCCGCGGCGCTGGTTTGGCGCTCAGCCTCGGCCATTCGAGCTCGCCGCCTCCCGCTCACCGATCCGCCGCTCGGTGCCATCTCTCAGCCGCCGCAGGTTGTCGCCGTGCGAGCCGATGATCAGCAACCCCGTCACCAGCGCATAGGCGACCGCCGCCCAAGAGACCACGCCGGTGGCCGCCAGCATGGCCGTCACCGCGGGGGTCGCGGCGGCCGCCACGACCGAGCCCAGCGAGACGTAGCGCGACTGCCACACCACGATCGCCATCAGCGGGGCGATCACCGCCAGCGTCCACGGCGAGATGATCAGCAGCCCACCCGCCGAGGTGGCCACGCCACGTCCGCCACCGAATCCGATGAAGACCGACCAGTTGTGGCCGACCACCGCCGCCACGCCGGCCGCCGCGGCCACCCATTCCGCAGATCCGGCAGGGCCGGCCTCATACAGCGCCTGCGCCAGCAGCACCGCCACGGCCCCCTTCGCCACGTCAAGGACGAACACCGCAACGGCCCAGCCCAGGCCAAGCGTGCGCAGCGCGTTGGTGGTCCCGGTCCGGCGCGAGCCATGCTCCCGCAGGTCGACGTCGCCGGCCAGGCGTCCTGCGAGCAGGCCGAACGGAATGGCGCCGATCAGATACGCCAGGCCGATGAGTGCGACCGCCCCGAGCGGGCCAGTCACCGGAACGTCAGCTCCGCGAGGCCGCCCTGCGCCCCTGCAGGAAGCGCAGGCCGACGACAAGCCCCGCCCAGGCCGCGGCGCCGCCGAGCCCGATCCACAGGGCCAGGGGCAACCCGCTCGGCCAGGCGACGGAGAAGGCGAGCAGGCCGGCCGCGATGGCGCCGCCGACCAGCCAGGTCATGAATCGGGGCGACCAGAAGACGAAGGGCCCCGCCGGCTGGGCACGGCGCGCGGTCCGTGTCGCGGCGCGACCGCGCTTGGCGGCTGCCGGCACCGCGTACGGGTCCTGGCTCTTGGTCATGCGCTTGTAGGCGCGTCGCTCGGCGCGGGACATCGCTCCGAGTGTACCCCGGCCTCAGTCCTCGTCGTGCACCGGCGGCCGGCGGTGACCGGACGAGCCCATGGCCGAATGCTCGTCCTCCACCTTGAGCTGCACAGGGTCGGTCCCGAAGATCGCGGTCAGCAGCCAGTCCAGCGCCACGTGCGCCTTGCCACGGAAGCCGGGCGTGCGGCTCCAGTAATAGCCGCGCCACATGAACCATGCCAGCAGGCCGCGTACGCGGATGCCGAACACCACGCCGACCCCGGTGTGATGGCCGATCGAGGCCAGCTGCCCCAGCGGCCGGTAGCGGAACGGCTTGGCCGGTTTGCCGTCGATGTGGGCCAGGATGTTGTACGCCAGCGTCTTCGCCTCGCGGACGGCGTTCTGGGCGGTGGCTGCGTGCGGCGGCCCGTCCGGATCGTCGACGTTGGGGATCAGCGCGCAGTCGCCTATGGCGAACACGCCCGGCCGGCTGGTGGCCATGGTCGCGTCGGTGACCGCCCGACCAGCGCGGTCGACCTCGAGGCCGATCTGCGCCACCAACGGCGCCGGCCGCACGCCGCCGGTCCAGATGACGGTGCGCGTTGGGATGGTGCGCTGCGCGTCGCCCTCGCCGATGACGACCTCGTTCTCGCGCACCTCCTTGATGGGCATGCCGGTCAGCACCTCGTAGCCTCGCTGCTCCAGCCGGCGGCGGGCGTAGTCACCCATGGGTCCCGGCATCTCCGGCAGGATCTGGTCGCGCAGCTCCACCAAGTGGGCGCTGACATCGGTCTGGCGCAGCTTCGGGTAGTAGCGCTTCCGCACGCGCTGCACGAAGTCCTCGACCTCGCCCGCCGTCTCGACCCCGGAGAATCCCCCGCCACCCACGACGAAGGTGAGTTGCGCACGCTTCTCGTCCGGGTCCTCCTCCAGGTCGGCGCGCTCCAGGATCTCGATCATCCGGTTGCGCAGGCTGAAGGCATCGGCCAGCGTCTTCATGCCGATGCTGTGCTCCTCCACGCCGGGGATGCCGAAACCGTGGGTCACGCCCCCCAGCGCCAGCACCAAGGTGTCGTAGCGCAGCGTGTGGAGGTCACCGTCGCGCCCCGTCACCTGCACGGCGCTGCCCTCCAGGTCGACCCCCTCGACGTCGGCGGTGATGCACCAGCTGCTGGGCCGCCGCAGCATCCCGCGCAGCGAGCTGACCACGTGCCGCGGCTCGAGCGAGCCTGAGCAGACCTCCGGGAGCAAGGGGGTGAAGAGCATGAAGTTGTCGCGGCTGACCAGCCAGACCTCCACGTCGGTGCGGCGGCCGAGGCGGCGCTCCAGTGCCTGGGCGGTCATCACGCCCGCGAAGCCGCCGCCCAGGATCAGCACGCGGTGCGGCCATGGAGGCTCGGCGCGGTAGATGGTGCGCATCGCCCCAGATCATGCCAGCACGCGAAGCCGCCATGATCGCGCGGCGGCAGGGGTCTGTACCATGGCGGGCGATGGATCGTCCGATGCACGAAGTCTTCGACCAGTTCAAGCAGCAGCTGCCCGACATCGACCCGGCCGAGACCCAGGAGTGGATGGAGTCGCTCGATGCCGTGGTCGAGCAGGAGGGCGCCGACCGCGCCCGCTACCTGATCTACAAGCTGCTCAAGCGGGCCCGCCAGCTGAACGTCGGCCTGCCGCCGCTGGTCCAGACCCGCTACATCAACACCATCTCGCCGGAGCAGGAGCCGTACTTCCCCGGCGACGAGGCCATGGAGCTGCGGATCCGCCGCATGATCCGCTGGAACGCGCTGGCGATGGTGCTGCGCGCCAATACCCGCTTCGAAGGCATCGGCGGGCACCTCTCCACCTATGCCTCAGCCGCCAGCCTGTACGAGGTCGGCTTCAACCACTTCTTCCGCGGGCCCGATGAGGGTTCCGCCGGCGACCAGATCTACTTCCAGGGCCACGCCGCGCCCGGCATCTACGCGCGGGCGTTCCTGGAAGGGCGCCTGTCGGAGGAGCAGCTCGATCACTTCCGGCGCGAGGCGCTGTGGCCCGGTGGTCTGTCGTCGTACCCACATCCGCGGCTGATGCCCGACTTCTGGCAGTTCCCCACCGTCAGCATGGGACTTGGCCCCATCAACGCGATCTACCAGGCCCGATTCAACCGCTACCTGGCCGCACGCGGTATCGCCGATACGTCCGCCAGCCGCGTCTGGGGCTTCCTGGGCGATGGCGAGATGGACGAGCCGGAGGCACTGGGCGCCCTGGGCCTGGCGGCACGCGAGGGCCTGGACAACCTGATCTTCGTCGTCAACTGCAACCTGCAGCGCCTGGACGGCCCGGTGCGCGGCAACGGCAAGATCATCCAGGAGCTGGAGGCCACCTTCCGCGGCGCCGGCTGGCACGTCATCAAGGTCATCTGGGCGCGCGAATGGGACGACCTGCTGGCGCGCGACAAGGACGGCGTGCTGCTGGCGAAGATGAACGAGACACTGGACGGAGACTACCAGCGCCTGTCGGTGGCCGATGGTGCCTTCATCCGCCAAAACTTCTTCGGGCCCGATCCTCGCCTCAAGGCTCTGGTCGACCACCTCCCCGACGAGGACCTTCCCAAGCTCCGGCGCGGCGGCCACGACTACCGCAAGGTGTACGCCGCCTATGCGGCGGCGGTCGAGCACACTGGCTCGCCGGTGGTGATCCTCGCCAAGACCGTGAAGGGCTGGACGCTGGGCCCCGGCATCGAGGCCCGCAACGTCACCCACCAGGCCAAGAAGCTGACGCAGGACGAGCTGACGATCTTCCGTGACCGGCTGGAGCTGCCGATCCCGGACGACCAGCTGGCCGATGCGCCGTACTACCACCCCGGCATGGATTCGCCCGAGATCCAGTACATGCTCGAGCGGCGCAATCAGCTGGGCGGCGCCGTGCCACGGCGCGTGGTGCGGCCGATGCCGCTGTCGGACGCCGCCGACGAGGCGTATGCCGAGCTCTATGCGGGGTCTGAGCGCGCGGCCTCCACCACCATGGCCTTCAGCCGCCTGACGCGAAACCTGACCCGCGACCCGACCATCGGTCGCCGAATCGTGCCGATCATCCCGGACGAGGCCCGCACCTTCGGCATGGACCCGCTGTTCAAGGAGGTCGGCATCTACAACCCGCTCGGCCAGCGCTACACGCCGGTCGACAAGGAGCTGCTGCTCTCCTACCTGGAGAAGGAGGACGGGCAGATCCTGGAGGAGGGCATCACCGAGGCCGGCGCCATGGCCGACTTCACCGCCGCCGGTACCTCGTACGCCGTCCACGGCCAGCCGATGATCCCCTTCTACATCTTCTACTCGATGTTCGGGTTCCAGCGCACCGGCGACCTGGCCTGGGCCTTCGGCGACGCCCGCGGCCGTGGCTTCCTGATGGGCGCCACCGCCGGGCGCACCACGCTGACCGGTGAGGGGCTGCAGCACGACGACGGGCATAGCCACATCCTGGCGTCGGTCCTGCCGAACATCCGTGCCTACGACCCCGCCTTCGCCTATGAGCTGGCGGTGATCGTGCGCGACGGCATCCGGCGCATGTACGGCGAGGCGCCGGAGGACGTCTTCTACTACGTCACCCTCTATAACGAGAACTGGGTGATGCCGGCCAAGCCCGATGGCGTGGACGAGGGCATCGTGCGCGGCCTGTACCTGTTCAAGCCGGCGGACAAGGGCTCGCGCCGGGTCCAGCTGCTGGCGTCCGGCTCGATCCTGCACCAGGCCATCAAGGCCCAGCCGCTCCTGGC
>DATBRW010000137.1:0-18234 GCA_036560125.1 Candidatus Limnocylindria bacterium | reverse complement strand
CCGGCCTGGTGAAGGACAACACCGGCTACCACCTGCCTTCGCTGCTGGCCGGCAGCGAGGGAACGCTGGCGGTCATCAGCCGCGTCCGCCTGCGGCTGGTCGCGCTGCAGTCACGCCGGGTGGCTGCGCTGCTGGCGGTCGAAGACGCCGGTGCGGCGGTGGCGCTGACGGGCGCGCTCCGACGATCCCTGCCGAACCTGCTGGCGGCGGAGCTCTTTTTCGACGACGGGATGATGCTGGTGCTCAACCACGCCGGAGGCGATCGGCCGTTCCCTGAGTCACATCCGGCCTACCTGCTGGTCGAGGCCGATGGCGCCACCGATCCCTCGGACGCGCTGATCGAGGCGATCGAGGCCGCCGGTGACCTGGCCCGCGACGTGGTCGTGGCAGCGGATCCGGCGGGCAGAGAGCGGCTGTGGCGCCTGCGCGAGCGACACACCGAGGCGGTGAACGCGCTTGGCGTGCCCCACAAGCTGGACGTCGCCGTTCCGGTCTCTCGCCTCGCCGCCTACGCGACGGAGGTGCGGGGAGCGATCCAGGCGGTTGCTCCGGACGCATCGGTCTACCTGTACGGGCACGTTGGTGACGGGAACCTGCACGTCAACGTGGTGGGCCCGCCGCCCGAGGACGAGGCCGTCGACGGCGCCATCCTGGAGCTCGCGATCGCGATGGGCGGGACGGTCAGCGCGGAGCACGGGATCGGCGTCGCCAAGGTCGCCTGGCTGGAGCGCGACCGCGGTGCCGCCGACGTGGCGGCCATGCGCGCCATCAAGCAGGCGCTGGATCCCACCTGGATGCTGAACCCTGGGGTGCTATTCCGCGCCTAGGGGAGGAAGATCAGCTTCAGGCCGGCGATGAGGAGCACCAGGGCCAAGCCGCGCCGCAACCACGGTGCTGGTACGCGGCGGCTGCCGAGCTCGGACCCGATGAAGCCCCCGGCCGCCACCGCCGCCAGCCAGATTGGGATCGCGTCGGGGATGTTGCCCACCGATGAGTAGTTGCCGGCCAGGCCCGACACCGAGTTGGCGAGGATGAAGATGGCCGATGTGCCGGCCGCGAAACGGGTCCCTGCCCACCCGGCGACGAGCAGGAGCGGCGTCAGGAAAATGCCGCCGCCGGTCCCGGTGAGGCCGGCCAAGAGCCCGATGACGGCGCCACTGATAACCGCCAGCAGGATCGGTGCGCGTGGTGGGAACTCCTCGCCTGGGCTGGCGGCCGTCACCCCGAACCTGAACGCTGCGACGATCAGCACCGCCCCCACCAGCGGGCGGTACAGCTCTGGCGGCAGCAGGATCGCGCCGCCGATGAAGGCGGCTGGGATGGAGCCGACCAGGAATGGCAACGCAGCCATCGGGCGCACGAAGCCCGCGCGCGCGAAGCGCACGGTGACGATGCTGGCGACCAGGATGTTCAGGACGAGCGCCGTCGGCCGCATGACCTCCGGACTGACGCCGGCGAGCGCCATGATCGCCAGGTAAGCGGACGCGCCCGCATGGCCGACCATCCCGTAGAGAACGGCCGCCACGAAGAAGAGCAGCGCCAGTAGCAGGACCCCATCCACCGCGGCCGGATGCTAGCCGGGTAGGCTGTCCGCATGTTCGAGACCGATGCGGAGCTCGCCGAGCTGGACGCCCTGTTCCAGGCCCACCTGGCCGATGCGAATCCGCACATGCTGGCCATCGTCACGGCGGAGCGCCGAGTCAACGCGCGGCAGGTTGCGAAATACCTGGTCGGCACGAAGCACGTCGCGTTCGCCACGGTGAACGCCAAGGGCGAGCCACGCGTCTCGCCGCTGGACAGCCTCTTCATCCACGGCCGCTTCACGCTCAGCACCGGGGGAGCGGCCACCAAGCTCAAGCACCTGCGGCGCAACCCCGCGTGCTCCGCCGTGCACGTCGACGGCGACCGGATCGCGGTGGCCGTGAATGGCACGGTCGAATGGATCGGCCGCGACCATCCAGACCACGACGAGATCCATCGGGCCTGGAGCGACAACTACGAATCAGATCCCTACAGCTGGGGCGACGGCATCGTCTTCTTCCGAATCGAGCCGCAGTCCATGTGGGCCTACGCCTTCCACCCGGAGGAGTTCCCGGAGTAGGTCAGCCGCGCTTCGTCAGCCGAGCTCCTTGTCGGCCTGGATGAAGAGCGATCCCAGCACCCGCGCCACGGTGGGGAAGGCGTGGATCGTATCGGCCAGCACGGAGAGCGGCGTCTGCAGCTTCACCGCAAGCACCGCCTCGTGGATCGTCTCGCTGACGGCGGGCCCGGCCATGAAGGCGCCGACAAGGGTCCGCCGTTGGCGGTCGACCACGATCGTGACGTGGCCGTTGACCTCGCTGGCCTGGCCCTTGGCGGTGTGCCGCAGCTCCTGGCTGAACTCCGCGGCGTCGATGCCCTTCTCCTGTGCCTGCTCGACCAGCAATCCGGTGGAGGATGTCTCCGGATCGGTGTAGGTGGCGCGCGGGATGGCCGTGTGATCGGGCTTGACGTCCTCGCCCAGCGCGATGCGCGCAGCCATCTCGCCCTGGTAGTGGGCGGTGTGGGTATGCAGCTCCGGCCCCGCCACGTCGCCGGCGACGAAGACGTTCGGTGCGATGCGCAGGCGGTCGTCCACCTTCACCTTCCCGTTCTCCGCCTCGATCCCGACGGCGCCAAGGTTGAGCCGATCGAGCGGGATGTCGCGCCCGACCGTCATCAGCAGCGCCGCACCCTCCGCGGTGGAGCCGTCCGACAGCTCCACGACGTGCCGGCCCCGCTCGCCCGCACCGGCACGGATGGCCACCGCCCTGGCATTGAGGCGCACGTCCACGCCGTCGCGATGGAGCGCCTTGGCCAGGAAGTGGGAGCTGCGCGGATGCTCCCGGTCGTGGATGCGGTCGCGCGGGTGGACGATGGTGACCGGCACGCCGTAGCGGGCGTACACCTGCCCCAGCTCCATGCCGCTCGGCCCGCCGCCGAGCACTACCACCCCGTCCGGCAGCTCGCGCAGCGAGGTGCCCTCGCGGTTGGTCCAGTGCCCGGACTCCTGCAGCCCCGGCAGGGACGGGATGCGGGAGTACGAGCCTACGGCCAGCACCACGCTGCCGGCCTCCAGCGACCTCGTCGCGCCGGCCGGATCGCGGACTTCAACGCGGAGTGGATCGGTCCCGGTGAAGCGAGCCTCGCCCCGGATCGGCTCCGCGCCGGCCTTGGTCAGTGCCTTCACGTGGCTCGTGTCGTCCGGATAGTCCCGATCGACCCGATTGATCATGTAGTCGCGAAAGGCCGATGCCTTCGGCCACGGGTACTCGCCGCCACCGTGATGGACCGCGGCGGCATGCAGCAGCGCCTTGGATGGCATGCACTGCCAGAACGGACAGCCGCCGCCGAACAGGTCGCGCTCGATGATCGCCACCGAGGCGCCACGCTCGCGGCCCTCGTAGGCCGCGGACTCGCCCGCGGCCCCGGCGCCGATGATGACCAGGTCGTATCGGTCCATGCGCGGGAAGAATAGGGAAGGTTGGCGGGTCGGGAACGCAGCCGATACACTTGCCGCCTGATGGTGTGCGCAAGCGACATGCTCAGCCGACTCGAGGGTGAGCCTTGCATTTGTACGCGGCGGGGAGCCGCCGCGTAACTGCGCCCCGGCGCCTCTGATGGCGCCGCACCTGCCATCGCGCCCCCGGCTCCTCGCACTGGCCCGTTCGTGGCACGTCATTCCCTCGAGGAGCTCCCGATGTCCTTCTTCTCCCGTCCCCTGACCATTGCGGCGACGCTGGCGCCCGCCGCGCGACCGGCGCCCGGTCGCTGGATCGATCCACGCGCCCAAAGGCTGGGGGCCGCGCTCTCCGGCGCGACGCTGGTCGTCGCTTACCTGCTTGGCTCGTGGCTGCTGGTGGCGGCCGTTGGTCTGGCGTTGGCGGCGTCGGCGTTCTTCGGCACGCGCTGGTTCGTGTTCAGCCGGCCGTGGCCGCTGGTGCGCCGCTGGCTCGAACTCGGCCCGTCCGAGCTGGAGCACGAGCTGCCGCCGCGGTTTGCCCAGGCCATGGGCGCCACCTTCTTGGCCGTCGGCTCGATCCTGCTGGTGCTGGGCATCACGCCGTGGGCCTGGCTGCCGGTCGCGGCCGTGGTGGGGCTGCAGGCGCTGCTGGCGATCAGCGGCTTCTGCCTGGGTTGCCGCCTCTTCTTCCTGCGCTGGTACGTGCCCGACCTGTTCGCGCGAATGGTTGGTCGCGGCGTGCGGCGCGAGTCGCTGATCATCCTGGATCTGCCCGCGCACTACGGCTAGCGGCGGTCGCCGATGACCCCTCCGCACAACGGTTGGTTGTGCACCAGCACGATTCCACGCCGCCGACTCGCTGGTACCAGTGCCAGTTGTGCGGCAGCGCGCATTGGTCACCGATACGTTCTCATGCACAAACGCCGGTTGTGTTGCGGCACCGGCTCGTGCTCTTGCACAACCGGGCCTTGTGCCGACCAGCGGCGCGAGCCGCTACGTTCGAACCACGCTGGTCCGAGCGGTCGAGCTCACGCGGCCTGAGCGGGGCAGTTGGTCCGCACCAGCGCCGCGATGTCGTCGGCTGAGACGGGCTTGTCCCGCACGCTGCCGCGGATGCTGAGCAGCCGGTCGGCGGTCACTAGCACCACCGGCAGCTCGGGTCGCACGCGTCGCAGATTGCGCTCGAGGTCCCAGCCGTCCATGCGCGGCATCCAGACGTCGGCAAGCACCAGGCAGGCCTCGGGGTAGGCCTGGGCAAGGCGGAGCGCATCCTCGCCGCTGGCGGTCGTGTGAGTCCGCATGCCGGCCGTCTCGAGCGCGTCGTGGAAGAGGCGCCGCACGTTGACATCGTCATCGACCACGATCACGACGTGCCGATGCGCGGACACCGAGGCGGCAGCACTCGCCATGGGGTCGAGGAGACTGCATCGGGCGTGCCGTCAAGTTCAGCCGGTCACAACCTCCCCGGCCACGAGGACGTGCACCGGTCGCACGGAGCCGAGGTGCAGGGCGAACGCGCCCTCGTGCTCCGCGTCCCAGGCCACCGCATCGGCGGCAGCATCGGGGCTGAGCTGCCCACGCTCCGCGGCCAGCCCCAGGGCGGCGGCGCCGCCACGGGTCGCCGCCTGCACTGCCTCCTGGGCGCTCATGCCGAGCAGGGTGGACCCCAGGCCGATGACCAGCGGCATCGCGCCCCAGCTGCCGAAGGTGCCGGCGTTGGCGTCGGATGCCACGGCGACGGCCGCACCGGCGTCCAGCAGGGCGCGCGCAGGCGGCAGCCGATCGCGCATGACCAACGCGGGACCGGGTAGCAGGGTGGCCACCGTCCGCGAGGCGGCCAGGAGGCGCACTCCTTCTTCATCCAGCTGTTCCAGGTGGTCGGCGCTGGTCACGCCCAGCCGCACCGCCAGGGCGGTTGCACCGATGCGCTGGAGCTGGTCAGCGTGCAGCCGCATTCCCAGGCCCAACGCCGACGCCGCCCGCAGGATCCGCTCAGCGTCCTCGATGGTGAAGAAGCCGGCATCGCAGAAGACGTCGCAGAATTCGGCCAGGCGCTCGTCCGCTACGGCGGGAAGCATCTCGTCCACGATCTCGTCGACATACGTCGGGCGATCTGCGGGCTTGGCATGGGCACCCAGGAAGGTTCGCACCAGACGAATCGGCACGCGGCCAGCCACACGGCCGATGATGCGCAGGTGACGCAGCTCCTCCGCCTGGGAGAGCCCGTAGCCGGACTTGGCCTCAACCGTGGTGGTCCCGGCCCGCAGCTGGGCTCGCAGCCGGCCTTCGACCAGCGCCTCCAGCTCCGCATCGGTGGCCGCCCGCGTGGATTCGACGGTGCGCAGGATCCCGCCGCCCGAATATGGCTCTCCGGCCAGGCGTGCCGCTGCCTCGTCGGATCGATCGCCGGCGTAGACCGGGTGGGTGTGCGCATCCACCAGGCCTGGCGTGACCAGCGCAGATCCGACGTCCAGCACGTCGTCGGCGGGCGGTGCATCGCTGCGCGCGCCAAGCCACGTCACGCGGCCATCGCCCGTGGCGATCGCCCAGGGCAGCGGCCCGTCATATGGATCGGGGGTCAGCAGCCTGCCTGAGCCGGTGATCAGCCGCGTCACGGGAGCCATCGGTCGTTCACGATACTTGGCCCGCGGGAACCCCGGCAGGCCGGCGGGTGTAGGCATCGCGACTGGTGGAGGGCCGTCCACTGACCGATAGCGAACTCATCGAGCGGGCAAGGACCGGAGATGTGGCCGCCTACGAGGAGCTTGTACGCCGCTACGAGACACAGGCGTTTCGCGCCGCGCTCTTCGTGTGCGGAGACGCCGACGAGGCTCGCGATGCCGCCCAGGAGGGCTTCGTGCGAGCCTGGCAGGCGTTGGGACGCTTCCGCAGCGGGGCCGAGCCACGTCCCTGGCTGATGCGCATCGTGGTCAACGCCGCCCGCAATCGACGCCGCGGGTCGGGCCGACGCACCGGCCTGGCCCTGCGGGTTGCGCAGGACCGCCCCTCGGACGCTGCGGCCCCATCGCCCGAGGTGGCGGTCCTGGCCGGCGAGCGACGGCTCGAGCTGCTGGCCGCCATCGAGCGGTTGCGCGAGGACGATCGCCTGGCCATTGGCCTGCGCTGGTTCGCCGAGCTGGGCGAGGCTGAGATGGCCGAGGTGCTGGGGGTCCCACGCGGGACGGTCAAGTCGCGGCTGTCACGGGCCATGGGCCGCCTGCGCGAGCTCATGGTGGAGGGCACGGCGCATGACTGATCTGCGCCAGCCCGGGATGGAGGCGGCACTGGCCGACCTGGCAGCCGCAATCGAGTGGCCGCGCACGCCACCCCTGGGCACCTCGGTCGGGGCCGCCATCCGCGCCGGCGCGCCGCGCACGGCACGCTGGCGGCCGGCACGCCGCGCGCTGGTGCTGGGGATCCTGGCCGCGATCCTGATCGCCGGCCTGGCGGCGGCGGTCGGCATTGCGCTGGGTGGCCTGCGCATCCTCGACAGCGGCGATCCGCCAGGCAGCCCCCTCGCCCCCGAGCTGGTGGCGGAGCGCGGCCTGGGCGAGCGCACAACGCTGGACCGGGCGATCGCCGAGCTGGACGGGCTGCTGGTGCCCGCCGACCCGGCGCTCGGCACGCCGGACCACGTGTATTACGACGCCGGGACCGATGCGGTGGCCGTGGCCTGGACCGATCGGCCCAGGCTGCCCGCCGACCCGGAGTCCGGGCTGGGCGTCGTGGTCACGCAGTTCCGCGCCGACATCGGTCCGCAGACCTTCGAGAAGCTGCTGAACGAAGGGGTCGCGGTCGAGCAGGTGGTGGTCGGCGACACGACCGGCTACTGGATCGAGGGCGGCCAGCACTTCTTCTACTTCCGCGACGCGAATGGGAACGTCGTCGACTCCACCATCCGGCTGGTGGGCACCACGCTGATGTGGGAGCAGGACGGCTACACCGTCCGGATCGAGGGAGCACCCGACCTGGAGGCGGCCAAACGGATCGCCGAGTCGATGGAGCTGCGCTAGCCAGCCTGCTCCGTCGAACGGCGGCCGACCGTGGCCAGCAACAGGCCTGCCAGGATGGCGGCAGCGCCGAGCAGCTGCGTGGCGTTCGGCGATTCGCGCAGGATCAGCATGGCCAGCAGCACAGCGCCGACCGGCTGCAGCGTCAGCACCACGCTGGTCAGGGCCGCCGGGAGGCGAGGGAGTGAGACGCTGATCAGCAGCCAGCCCAGCACCTGCGACGAGAGGGCCAGCGCCAGCAGGTAGCCGTGCGCGGGCCAGCTCGGGACGAGATCGAGCTCGCCCAGCGGCAGGCCGATCAGCAGCGCGACCAGCGTGGCCGACAGGGTGGCGTCGAACAGTGGCCCGGCCGGCTGGCGCAGGTCGGCATTGCCGTGGCGCAGGATCAGCAGGAAGGCGGCGTAGGAGAGGCCGGTGGCCAGCCCGATCACGACGCCCAGCTGCGGGTTCTCGCCGTAGGCGCCGGAGCCGATGACGCCGGAGATGAGCGTCACGCCGGCCAGCACCAGGGGGATGGCGAGCGCGGTCCGCAACGGGAGGCGTTCGCGCAGCAGCAACCAGGCGAGCACCGCCACGAAAACGACCTGCGTGTTGCCGAGCACGGTTGCCAGGCCCGCGCCGACCAGCCGAATGGTGTGGTGGTACAGCTCCAGGTCGATGGCGAAGAAGATTCCCGCCAGCCAGGCCCAGCGCACCTGCGATGGCGCCCGCGGGCCATAGGCACGGCGTTCCGCCTGCGCCAGCACGAGCAGGAATGGCAGCGCGTAGGCGCAGCGGAACACCGCGGCCGTGGCAGGCGGGACGTCGGCCAGCTTGACCAGGATGCCGCTGGAGGCGATGGTCGCCGCCCCGAGCACGGCGGCGAACACCGGACGCTCCGCTAAGGCGTCCAACGGGGTGGCGCGGCGGGCGGGCGGGGCGAGGGCGCCGGACGATTCCGGGGTCACCGCCCGAGCCTAGCGGACGTGCCACGGTGTCGCTGCCTGTGCGAAAGCCGCTTGCCGGGTGTCGCCGTGGCGTCGACACTGCGCGCGTGGCACATCTCCCGGTCGGCACCGTCACCTTCCTGTTCACCGATATCCAGGGCTCAACCCAGGCGGCGCAACGACTTGGTGACCGCTGGCCGCCGATGCTGGACCGGCATAACCAGCTCCTCGCTGAGATGGTGGCCGCCAGCCAGGGCGTGGTCTTTGGCACCGAGGGCGACGCGGTGTTCGCCGTCTTCGAGACGGCGCCGCGCGCGATTACCGCCGCGGTCGCTGCGCAGCGCGCGCTCGTTGCCGAGCCATGGGACGGCGGTGAATCCGTGCACGTCCGGATGGGCATCCACTCCGGGGAGGGGACCGTCAGCGGCGACACCTACGTCGGCATCGACGTCCACCGCGTGGCCCGCATCGCCAGCGCCGGACACGGCGGCCAGGTTCTGACCTCGGCGGCGGCCCGCATGCTGGGCGAGTCCTCGCTGCCCGACGGGGTCAGCCTGCGGGACCTTGGCGAGTTCCGGCTGAAGGACCTCTCCCGGCCAGAGCACGTCTCCATGCTGGTGATCGAGGGCCTGCCAGATGAGTTTCCGCCCCTGCGCACACTGGATGCCGTTCCCAACAACCTGCCGACGCAGCTGACCACCTTCCTGGGCCGCGAGCGCGAGCTGGCCGAGGCTGCCGCGCTGCTTGAGCAGGCGCGCCTTCTGACCCTGACCGGCCCAGGCGGAACCGGCAAGACGCGCCTCTCCCTGCAGCTGGCAGCCGACGCCACCGATCGATTCCGCGATGGCGTCTACTTCGTCCCGCTGGGCACCATCGACACGCCGGAGCTGGTGCTGCCGACCATCGCCCAGGCGCTGGGCATGCCCGATCCTGGTGGTGGCGCGATCGATCGGCTCGCCGACCAGCTGGCCGGCAAGCAGCTGCTGCTCGTGCTCGACAACTTCGAGCAGGTCAGCGACGCCGCGCCGCAGATCGCCGACCTGCTAACCCGGCTGCCCGAGGCGCGGGTGCTGGCCACCAGCCGCTCACCACTCCACGTCTACGGTGAGCAGGAGTACCCGGTGCCGCCACTGGCGCTGCCAGACCCGAGCCAGCTGCCGGACCTGGAGACGCTGTCGCAGTTCGCCTCGGTGGCCCTCTTCATCGAGCGGGCCATGGCGGTGCGGCCCGGCTTTGCCGTCGATCCCTCGAATGCGCCGGCCATCGCCGAGATCTGCGTGCGGCTGGACGGGCTGCCGCTGGCGATCGAGCTCGCCGCGGCGCGTGTCCGGGTGTTGACCCCGCAGGCCATTCTGTCCCGGCTTGGCGATCAGCTGGGGCTACTGGCGGGCGGTGCCAGCAACCTGCCGGAACGGCAGCAGACGCTGCGCGGCGCAATCGGTTGGAGCCACGAACTGCTGGAGCCGGGCGACCGGACCGCCTTCGCTCGCCTAGCGGTGTTCGCGGGAGGAGCCGATCTGGCCGGCGTCGAGGCGGTGGTCACCGCCGACTGGCCGGACGCAGGACCCGCGCCGGATGCTCTGGATGCGGTCGTCAGCCTGCTGGACAAAAGCCTGCTGCGCCAGGAGATGACCGATGACGGGGAGTCGCGCTTCCGCATGCTGTCGGCCATCCGGGCCTACGGGCTTGAGCGGCTGGAGGAGCGGGAGCCTGCCGCAGAGACGCGGCACCGACATGCGGATCATTACCTGGCCCTCGCGGAGGGGCTGGCGGGCACCGTGTTCGGCTCCGAGCAGCGAGCGGCGCTCGACACCTTTGAGCGCGAGCACGATAACCTGCGTGCCGCCATCGGGCTCGCCGTCGAAGAGTCCGACGCCGCGCGCGCGATGCGCTTCCTGGCCGCCTGCTGGCGCTTCTGGCAGATGCGCGGCTATCTGCCAGAGGCCCGCGACAAGGCCAATCGCATCATGCAGTTGCAGGGCGCAAGCGACGAGGTGCGACTCACCGCGCTCGATGCTGCCGGCGGCGTCGCCTACTGGCAGGGCGACATGTACGCGGCGCGGGAGTGGTACGAGCAGGAGCAGGCGCTCGCTGAACAGCTCGGTGACGAGCGCGCCGTGGCCGAGGCCATCTACAACGACTCATTCACCTACTCGCTGACGCCCGACGAGACATCGAAGGCGCGGATGATGGCCGAGGACGCACTCGCGCGGTTCCGCAAGCTGAACGATCGGAGCGGCATCGGAAAGGCGCTGTGGGGGGTCGTCAACAGCTATGTGTTCGAGGACGAGGTGGAACCGGCGCGCAGCCTCATCGACGAATCGCTCGAAGTCTCGCGCGAGCTGGGAGATCGGTTCCAGCTGGGCTGGGCGCTGTTCACCAAGGGCCTGATCCTGAACAAGGTGGGCGAGACAGCTGGCGCTCGGCAGTCATATCAGGACGCGATGGCCATCTTCCGAGAGACGGAGGACGTGACCGGCTACGCCCTGGTGCTCGACGGCATCGCGGTCGTGGATTGGGGTGAGGGCGACCGCCAGCGGGCTATGAGGATTGCCGGTGCCGCCACCGAGATTCGAAGCGTGCAGGAGATCGGTCTGGCCGACATCAACCGGCAGACAGCGCAGTTCTACCCCGAGCGCATGCTCGACGATCCCGAGCTGGCCGCGGCCTACGCAGAGGGCCGGATGCTGACCGTGGATCAGGCCATTGCCCTTGCCCTGCGTGAGGACGAATCCCAGGTGGGCTAGGTGTCAGTCGGGGGCAGCCAGGTCGCGGCGCGGGAACACGATCCAGGCGATGACGACCGGGACCAGGACCGCAATCCCCAGGATCACGAAGTCCATCGGATCGGTCTTGCCGGTCAGGATCTCGGTTGGGTTGAAGTGGTGGAAGAGCGAGTACTCTTGGGACCAGTCGACATCGGTCCACAGCGAGCCAAGGATCTCCAGGAAGTAGTTGACCAGCAGGTAGGCCATGGTCAGGCCAAGTGCCGGGGCGTGGCGGTCGAACGAGACGGAGGCGGCCATGCCGAAGGCCGCAAAGGCCGACCACAGCAACAGCCCGTTGGCGAACACCAGTGGCAGATAGCCCAGGTCGATCTGGTCGTTGATGCCCTGGATGGTGATGCCGGCCAATTGGCCGCCCAGCAGCGCCACCAGCTCGATGGCCAACAGCACGAGCACGGCCGCCCCCACGGTCAGGTACAGGGCGTGCCGCGAGAGCGGCCGGGACAGGAGCACCTCCAGCGTGCCGCGCTCCCGTTCGCCGGCGATGGCGGCGGTGGTGGTGCCAACCGCGAAGATGCCCAGGAAGGCCAGCGCCAGCGGATGCTGGAAGCCCAGCGTTATGGCACCGGGCAGGGTGAAGAGGCTGCCCGAGCCGAAGTTGAGCAGCTGCTCGGGGATGGCGCCCGAGTTGGCCAGCTCGCGCAGCGCGTCGGAGAAGCTGACGTAGACGGTGGGGATCAGCGCGCCCCACGCGAAGCCGGCGATCACCAGCGTGATCAGGCGGGACTGGTTCCAGCGGATGGTCTGCAGCAGCAGCCTGCCGTTCATTCGCGGACTTCCTCCGCCGGCTCATCCTCTGCGTAGAACTCCAGGAACGCCTCCTCAAGACGGGCAGGCTCGATGGTCAGGTCGAGCAGCATCGGCGACGCGACGGCCCGGACGAACGGCGCCACCTCGCCCAGCAGGGTGGCGGAGAGGCGGTCGCCGTCGACCTTGACGTCGGCGAGGCCCGGCACGCTGCTCAGGTCGGGCACGCCGTCGCGCCAGCGCAGGTGAATGGTCCGCTTGCGCCGGGCCAGCAGCTCGTCCACGTGCTGCAGCGCCATCAGGCGGCCGGCGCGGATGATGGCCACGCGGTCGCAGATGCGCTCCACCTCCGACAGCACGTGGCTGGAAAAGAAGATGGTGCGGCCCTCGTCCCGCAGGTCGTCCATGATTCCGTAGAAGGCCTGCTGCATCAGCGGGTCGAGACCCTCGGTCGGCTCGTCCAGCACCGCCAGGTCAGGATCGTGCTGGAGTGCCTGGATCACGCCCAGCTTCTGCCGCATGCCGCGCGAGTAGTCACGGACTCTTCGCTTCAGGACGGATGCGGGCATCTGCAATCGCTCGCACAGCGCGTCGCGGCGCACCGGTGGCCGTCCCTGCAGATCGTTCAGGTAGTCGAGCGCGTCCGCACCGCTCAGCGAGTCATAGATCGCGATGCCACCGGGCAGGTAGCCGGTGCGTCGGCGGATGCCGACCGAGTCGGACACGATGTCCATCCCCAGCACGGTTGCGCTGCCGGCGGTCGGGTGCAGATAGCCGAGCAGGGTGCGGATGGTGGTCGACTTGCCGGCCCCGTTCGGTCCCAGGAAGCCGAAGATCTCGCCCGCCTGGACCTCCAGGTCGAGGGCGTTGAGCGCGTGAACGCTGCCGTAGTGCTTGCTCAGGCCATGAGTGCGGATGGCAGGCTCGGCCGCAGGTTGCTGGTCACTCTCCATGCGTCTCGCAATCTACTCCGCCGCATGCTCGGCGGCCGTCCGATCCAGCGCGGCCTCGAAGGCCTCCCACGTCGCCGGCCGCAGGACGAAGCGCACGAGCTCCAGGCCGCCCGCCTCATCCGCGGTTCGCCGCAGGTGGTCACTCACCGCAGCCACCGCAATGTCCGATGCCTCCTCAGCGGGGTACCCGTAGATCCCCATGCTGATGGCCGGTAGCGCCAGCGTCCGTGCTCCCAGCTCGCGGGCCGCCTCCAGGCTGGACCGATACGCCCCGGCCAGCAGCGCCGCCTCGCCATGGCCGCCGCCGCGCCAGACCGGTCCCACGGCGTGGATCACCCAGCGCGCCGGCAGCGCGTGCGCCTCGGTCGCCACCGCCGTGCCGGTGGGCGTGCCGTCTGGAAAGCGTCGCCGCAGCTCGTCCAGCAGCCCTGGACCGGCGGCATGGTGGATGGCGCCGTCGACGCCGCCACCACCGCGCAGCCGCTCGTTGGCCGCGTTGCCAATGGCGTCCACCGCCTCCTGCGTGATGTCGCCCTCGATCAGCTCCAGCCGGCCGCGGCCGATGACCAGGGCAGCGGACGCCACGGCCGATGCCTCAGCGGTCGACGCGGACGGCGCTGAGCATGGCGCGCAGGCCGGGGCGCTGGCCGTAGAGCAGGACGCCGGCGGCGTAGATGCGCGCCGCGATCGACAGGGCCGCGACCAGGAAGACCGCCATCGCGATGGCGGCAACCGCCCACTCCCACGGCGCCACGGTGGACAGGATGGTGCGCGCCGGCAGCAGGTACGGGCTGAAGAACGGGATCAGTGAGAGTGCCTGGATCCAGGGTGCGTCGGGGGTGTTCAGGCCGATGAAGGCGGCGAAGTAGCCGATCATCCCGACCAGGATCATCGGTCCGGTGACCTGCTGGACCTCCTCCTGCCGGCTGGCCATGGAGCCCAGCGCCGCGTAGAGCGTCGCGTAGAGCATGAAGCCGGCGAGGAAGAAGGCGCCGAACGGCAGCAGCACGCCCAGGTCGATGCCCTCGATCTGGTTGCCGCCACCGCTGCCGTACAGGCGATCGGCCAGCACGCGCTGGACCGCGAAGCCCAGGATCGAGGCGACCACCACCACCAGGTACTGGGTCAGCCCGGCGGCGCCGGTGCCCAGCACCTTGCCACCCAGGAGCTGGCGCGGAGTGGCGGCGGTGATCAGCAGCTCCATGACCCGGCTGCTCTTCTCCTCGGCCACGCTGGACGCGACCCAGGTCCCGTAGGTGATCACCGCCATGAAGGTCAGGATCACGAGCGCCATGGCGAACAGGTAGCGGGCCCCGAAGTTCTCCTCCGGGTCGATGGCGCCAGGGTCCGACTGCTGGACCTCGACCGGTGCAGGCGCCAGGATCTGGCCCGCCTCCGCCCCCACGCCGGCACGCTGCAGTCGATCGCCGACGCTGACCTGGTAGACCGCGGTGCGGATCGCCGTCGGCGTGCCACCGGTGAGGCCCTCATCGGTGTAGAGCAGGTAGGACAGGTCGCCGTCGGCGGCGCGCGCGATGGTCAGCAGCGCGTCCAGCTGGCCGTCCCGCACCCCCGCGCGTCCCTCGCCCGGGTCGTCCACGGTGGTGATCACGTAATCCGGCCCGTCCGCGCCGGCGCTGGCGTCGAGCACCGCCTCCAGGGCGTTGGCGGTGGCCGCCGGGACCGAGGAGTCGGGCAGGTAGACCGCGACGTGGCGCTCGTTCTCGCCCTCCAGCATGCGGATACCGAGCGGCAGCAGGGCCAATCCCACGCCGACCAGCGCCAGCACCATCGTGACGATGAAGAAGCTCCGGCTGCGCACCCGCTGCAGGTACTCGCGCCGCGCGACGTGCCAGGCGTTCGGGAACAGGCCGTTCATGCCGCGGGCTCTTCGGCGGAGGTTGGCTTCGCGCCGGCCTCAGCCAGGTGCCGCTCCTCCTCGACCGCCGCTGGCCGGCCGACGTGCTCGATGAAGACCTCTTCCAGCGACGGGTCGGCGATCTCGAAGCGCGTCACCCGCTCTCCGCGCTCCATTGCGGCGCGCAGGATCAGCTCCGGATCGGTCCCATCCGGTACCGCCAGCTCGGCGAAGTCCTCGCGCTGGGCGATCAACCGGACGCCTTCCAGCTCCGGCAGCCAGGCGGCGCCGTTGGCGTTACCATCGGTTGCCAGGCGCACGACGCGCCGGCCCATGGCCCGCTTCACGTCGCGCACCGAGCCGCGGACGACCACCTTGCCGCGATCGATGATGGCGATGGACTCGCACAGCTCCTCGACCGTCTCCATCTGGTGCGTGCTGAAGATCAGCGTCTTGCCGCGGTCGCGCATCTCCAGGAACGCTTCCTTCAGGAGCTGGACGTTGACCGGGTCCAGGCCGCTGAATGGCTCGTCCATGATCAGCACGTCGGGGTCGTGGAGGATGGAGGCGATGAACTGGATCTTCTGCTGGTTCCCCTTGGAGAGCTCCTCCACCTTCCGGTCCCGATAGTCCGGCACCCGGAAGCGCGCCAGCCAGTCCTCGACCTCGCGGGTCGCCTTCTCCTCCGGCACACCGTAGAGCGCGGCGAAGAAGCGCAGCACGTCCATGACGGTCATGCGCATGTACAGGCCGCGTTCCTCCGGCAGGTAGCCCCATGTGTCGCGGGGCAGCTCGATGTTCGGTTTCCCCTGCCAGGTCACGCTGCCGGAGTCCGCGCGCAGGATGTCGAGCACGATCCGCATCGAGGTCGTCTTGCCGGCGCCATTGGCACCCAGCAGGCCGAAGATGCGACCCGGTTCGACTTCGAAGCTCACCCCATCGAGGGCCTGGATGGCGCCGAAGCGCTTCGAGATGTTGTCGACGACGAGGCTCACGGCCCACAGCCTACCCTCTGCTACACTTCGATTCCCGAACCGCCTCGCCACCTACCGCCGCGGGCGGTTCGGTCTGTGTGCGAGGCGCGCCAAGCCCGGCGACGCACGCCACGACCCATTCAGGAACCAGGATGAAGATCGCTGTCCCACGCGAGGGCGCGTCCGGCGAAACGCGCGTCGCGCTCACTCCCCAGGCGGCCGGCCAGCTGGTCGGCGACGGCGTGGAGGTGCTCATCCAGGCCGGTGCCGGAGACGCATCCCACCTGTCCGATGAGGCCTACCGGGAGGCCGGCGCCACCATCGTTCCCGACGCCCCGGCCCTGTACGGCCAGGCGGACATGGTGCTGCGGGTCGGACGCCCGACCGATGAGGAGATCGCCTTCCTGAAGCCCGGCACCGTGCTGATCGGCACGCTGGGCACGCTGGCCAACCCGAAGCTGGCCCAGCGCCTCGCGGAGGCCAAGATCACCGCCATCAGCATGGATGCCATCCCGCGCATCACCCGTGCGCAGGCGATGGACACCCTCAGCTCGCAGGCCACGGTGGGCGGCTACAAGGCGGTGGTGCTGGCGGCCGAGCGGCTGCCGAAGTTCATGCCGCTGCTCACCACCGCCGCAGGCACGGTGCGCCCGGCGCGGGTGCTGGTCTTCGGCGCCGGCGTGGCCGGGCTGATGGCGATCGGCACCGCCAAGCGCATGGGCGCCGTGGTCGAGGCGACCGACGTGCGGCCCGTCGTCAAGGAGCAGGTCCAGTCGCTGGGCGGCACCTTCCTGGAGGTCGAGATGACCGACGAGGAGAAGGCGCAGGCGGAGACAGCCGGCGGCTATGCCCGCGAGATGAGCGACGACTACAAGCGGCGCCAGGCGGAGCTCATCGCCAGCCGGGTTGGTGAGGCCGATGCGGTCATCACCACCGCTCTCATCCCCGGGCGGCCGGCGCCGAAGTTGATCACCGCCGACATGATCAAGACCATGCGACCGGGCAGCGTCATCGTGGACATGGCCGCCGAGATGGGCGGCAACACGGAGCTGACCGAGGCCGGCAAGGAGATCGTCACGGACAACGGCGTGCGGATCATCGGCTTCACCAACCTGCCGGCCACCATGCCCGGCAGCGCCACCCAGATGTACGCCAAGAACATCCAGACCCTGGTCCAGCATCTGCTCAAGGACGGGACGCTGGAGCTCGACTTCGCCGACGAGATCACTGCCGGGGCGACCATCACGCACGATGGCAAGGTCGTGCACGAGGCCACCGCCGCAGCGCTGGGGATCCAGCCAGAGCCGGCAGCGGCGGCACCGGCGCCTGCGGCCGCATCGGTCCAGCCGGAAGCCACTCCGCCAGAGAAGGGAGGCGCCTGATGTCTGATGCCAGCACCATCGACCCGTTCGCGCTGATCGCCGCCCTGTACATCCTGGTGCTGGCGGCCTTCGTGGGCTACGAGGTCGTCTCCAAGGTGCCGACCATGCTCCACACGCCGCTGATGAGCGGCGCCAATGCCATCCACGGCGTGATCGTGGTGGGCGCCATGCTGGTCGCCGCCACGGCCGAGGGGCCGCTTCGCATCATCCTGGCCCTGGTGGGCGTGACGCTGGGCACCATCAACGTGGTCGGCGGCTTCGTGGTCACCGACCGCATGCTCGAGATGTTCCGCAAGCGCCCCGGGGGCCGCGAGTAGATGGATCTGCTCCAGATCCTGACCTACCTCGTCTGGCTGGTCGGCTCCGTCACCTTCATCCTGGCCCTCAAGTTCCTGGCCTCGCCGGCGACCGCGCGCCGCGGCAACCAGCTCGGCGCCGCCGGCATGGCGCTGATCATCCTGTGGACCTTCTTCACCGTCGAGGGGATGCTCGCCAACTGGTGGATCCTGCTGGTTGGCGGGCTGGTCGGCTCGGTGATCGGCGTACTGGGCGCGCGACGCGTGCCGATGACCGCGATGCCGCAGATGGTCGCCATCTTCAACGGCGCCGGCGGTGGCGCCGCCGCGGTGGTCGCGATCGCCGAGTTCCTGCGCGACGCGGGCGACCATCCCGGGGAGCTGCTGTCGGTCCCATTCATGATCGCCACGCTGCTGGGCGCGATCATCGGCTCCGTCTCGCTGACGGGCTCGATCATCGCCTTCGGCAAGCTCCAGGGCCTGGTGGCGTCGCGGCCCGTCAAGTACCCAGGCTCGCAGGTGGTGACCGCCGTCCTGTTCCTGGCGCTGGTGGCACTGGGGGTCTACCTGGTGGCCGTCGAAAACAGCGTGCCACTCTTCCTCCTCTATTGCGCGCTGGCGCTGGTGCTGGGCGTGCAGCTGGTTATGCCGATCGGCGGCGCCGACATGCCGGTGGTGGTCTCGCTGCTGAACTCGTACACCGGCATCGCGGTGGCGGCCACCGGCTTCGTGCTGGGCAACTACGCGCTCCTGATTGCCGGCACGCTGGTCGGCGCGTCGGGCGCGATCCTGACCCAGCTCATGTGCCGGGCCATGAACCG
>DATBRW010000136.1:0-29586 GCA_036560125.1 Candidatus Limnocylindria bacterium | reverse complement strand
GCTGAAGTCGCGTGGGTCGAGCCGGAGATCCTGCTTCAGGCCGTACTGCTGCTGCAGGAAGTACTTCACGACTTCCAGCGACACATTGCCCGGCACCACGGCCGAGTACGAGAAGGTGACCACCGCCAGGTCGGCATCGGTGGAGCCCGGGCGCGACGGCAGGTAGGCCACGAACCACGAGTGGAATGGCAGCACGCCATGCCGGCGTACGCCGAACTCGGCGGTGCCGGTCTTGCCACTCAGGGCGCCTGGCAGGCGCAGGTCGCGGATGTTGTACGCGTGCCCGGTGGTGATGACCTCGCGCGCGCCGATGCGCATGGTCTGCAGGTTGGCCTGGCTGGCATCGATGCGCCGGATGACGTGCGGCTTGTATGCCTTGGTCAGCTTGCCGCGGTCGTCGGTCTCACCGCGGACGATCATCGGCTCCATCAGGCGCCCACCGTTGGCCAGCGTGGCGTAGGCGTTGAGCAGCTGCAGCGGCGTGACCGCCACCACGTTCTGCCCGATGCCGGCCTGCGCCAGCTCACCGGTGAAGACGTCCTCGCGGCCCTGGGAGCGCGCCCACTCCCGGCTGGCAATGATCCCTTCTGCCTCGCCCGGCAGCCGGATGCCCGACTTCTCGCCGAAGCCCATCCGGTTGGCCCACTCGCCCAGCCGATCGACGCCCAGACCCACCGCCATCTGGTAGAAGAAGGTGTCCGAGCTGATGGCGTAGGCCTGCGTCATGTTCAGCGGGCCGAACCCAGCATGGTTCCAATCGAACAGGCACTGGCCCTTCGGCGCGTCCGGGATCTGGTAGCAGCCGTACGTCGGCCACGGGCGGCCGGCCGTGGTCACGCCCTCTTCCAGCGCCGCCAGGCCGGTCACCAGCTTGAAGGTCGAGCCCGGCGGGTAGATGTCGGCGATGGCGTGGTTGCGCAGTGGCTTGGCCGGGTCGCTCAGGTAGACGGCGTAGTCGTCCGCGCTGATGCCGGCTGCGAACTTGTTGTTGTCGTAGGCCGGCAGCGAGACCATTGCCAGGATCTCGCCCGTCTGCGGATTCATCACGATGGTGACGCCCTGCTGCAGGCCGGCGGCGCGCATGCCCCATTCCAGCGACTGCGTCGCGATGCGCTGCATCCGCGCATCGATGGTGAGCATCAGGTTCTTGCCCGGCTCCGGCTCCTGCAGCGTCCGGATCGTCTTCAGTGGGCGGCCCTGCGCGTCGCGCTCCTTCAGCTCGGTGCCATAGGTGCCCCGCAGCTCCTTCTCGAAGGTGGCCTCGACCCCGGCTCGGCCGATGAGGTCATCGCGCAGGTAGCCGTCATCCTCCAGGTCGCGGAACTCATCCAGGTTGACCGGCCCCACGTAGCCGAGCACGTGGGAGAGCAGGCGCCCGTCAACCTCACCGCGCTCGTTGAGGTACTGGCGCACCGGCTCCACTTCGACCACGACGCCCGGTAGCCGCTCGGCCTCCTCGCCGATCAGCAGCGCCGCCTGGCGGGTGATGCCGCGCTCGATGGGCACGAGCTCGAACGGCGACCCCTGGAATGAGCGCAGCCGGCTGCGGAGCGTGCGCCAATCGGCGTCCACCAGGTTCGCTACGCGGCGCAGCACGGCTGGCGCATCTTCGTCGGGCAGGTCGGCCGGGCGAATCTTGACCGTCCACGACGGCACGTTGACCACGACGGCGCGTCCCTGGCGGTCGAAGACCAGGCCGCGCGGCGAGCGCAGGGCGACCTCGATGGTCCGGGTTGCGGCCGCCTCGGCCGCGTACTGGTCGCCGTTGATCACCTGCAGCTGGAAGAGCCGGCCGCCGAGCGCCGTGAAGAGCAGGGCAGCGGCCACGCCGAAGGCAACGAATCGCGCGCCCGAGCGCGGAATGTCGTGCTGGCCCTCGTTCAGGTCAGCCATCGGCCATCACCACGCCGGCTTCTCTTCCAGGGTCAAGCGGCGAGCAAGCATGCGCGACGGATAGAGCAGCAGGCCGGTGAGCGCGGCGTTCAGCACGGCCGCTGGCAGGATAAGGTCGATCGGCACGCCCACTGCCGGCCCTTCCATGAGGCGGAAGACGCCCAGGATGACGAGGTCCGCCAGGATGCTGCCGGCGAACGCGGCCAGGATCGGATAGACCCAGATCAGCCGGCCGAGCAGTCGATCACCGCCAGCCACCATGGCGCTGACGAGGAGCAGGCTCAGTGGCACTGCCCCGAGCGGCTCGTGTGTGAGCAGGTTCGCGGTCAGGCCGCCGGCGAATGCCCAGACCACGCCCGGCCCGAAGCCGGCAAGTGCGGTGACCAGCACGACCGCCACCAGCATCAGGTTCGGTCGCACACCCGCGATCTCGATCACTGGCGACAGGCCGGCGTGGACGATCCCCACCACCACCGCCAGGAGCACGCTCGTATAACCGATCTCGAATCCCCCTGGCCTGCCTGCGCTGCCAGCCCCACATCTGGTCTCCGGACCCGAGACGAGCCCGGCCCGGCCCGAGTATAGCCAGCCCAGACGGTCGGCCGGCACCCACCCTGACGGACTGGTTTTCACGTGAAACATCGGCCTCCAGCTGCGCCTTGATAAGGCGCTGGTAAGCAGCCCGTAACGCCCCAAACTGGTAGAATTGACATTGCCGAACTGAACTCGCTGCGGAGCGCTCGTGGTCAGGGTTACCGCCTGCACAAACCAGAAAGGCGGCGTCGGCAAGACGACGACCGTAGTCAATCTCGCGGCCTACCTGGCCCTCTCCGGCACCTCGACGCTTGTCATCGATCTCGATCCGCAGGGCAACGCCACGAGCGGGCTCGGGGTCGACCGCCGAGCACTCGAGCATTCGATCTACGACGCACTGATCGACCGGGCACCAATCGATGAGCTGATCGTTGGGACAGCCATCGACCAGCTGGACCTGTTGCCATCGGCTCCGGCCCTGTCCGGCGCCGAGGTGGAGCTGGTTGGAGTGCCCGCTCGCGAACGAAGGCTATCGGCCAGCCTTGGAGATCTGAAGGGGACCTACGACCGCATCCTGATCGATTGCCCGCCCTCGCTCGGCCTGCTGACCTTGAACGCACTCACGGCCGCAGATGGCGTCCTGATCCCTATCCAGACGGAGTACTACGCACTTGAGGGCCTCAGCCAGCTCGTGAACACCATTCGCCTCGTCCGCGAAAGCCTCAACCCCCGCTTGGAGGTGGAGGGCGTCCTGCTGACCATGTATGACGGCCGAACCCGCCTGTCCGCCCAGGTCGCCGCCGAGGTGCGCCGACATATGAACGGCGCGGTCTACGACACCGTCGTGCCGCGTGCCGTGCGCCTGTCCGAGGCGCCAAGCCACGGCCTGCCGATCGCCCTGTACGACCCGACTTCGCGCGGGGCCGCCGCGTACGGCGAGCTGGCGGTGGAGGTTGGTGCGCGTGGCTAGGTCCTTCGGCCTCGGCCGGGGCCTCGACGCCCTCATCCCGCGGGCCACGGAGCAGGCCGCCAGCCAGCTTCCCATCGACCGCATCGGCCGCAACCCGCATCAGCCGCGTACGGCCTTCGACGAGGAAGAGCTGGCCGAGCTCGCCATGTCCATCGCCGAGCACGGCGTGATCCAGCCGATCGTGGTGCGTGGCAGCGCGGATGGTGATTACGAGCTCATTGCGGGCGAGCGTCGCCTCCGTGCCGCGCGAATGGCCGGCCTCACCGAGATCCCGGCCGTCGTGCGTGATTCCACCTCCAGCGAGCTGCTCGAGCTGGCCCTGGTCGAGAACGTCCAGCGCGCCGACCTCAACCCGATCGAGGAGGCATCGGCCTATCGCGAGCTAATCGACGAATTCGGTCTCACACACGAAGCGGTCGCTCGCCGAGTGGGCAAGAGCCGGGTCGCCATCAGCAACTCCCTCCGGCTGCTCGACCTTGCGCCCGAGACGCTGGCCGCGATCGTCGACGGCCGGATCAGTGAGGGGCACGGTCGCGCGCTGGCCGCACTGACCATCCCGGAGCTGCAGCGCGCCGTGCTGCAGGTGGTGCTGGAACGGCATCTCTCGGTGCGGCAGACGGAGGAGCTGGTGCGCCGCAAGCGCGAAAACGGCGTCGTCCGTCGGCCGGCCGCGCTCAGCGAGGACCTGGCGGACCTCGAAGCGCAGCTTCGAGGCGTGCTCGCCACCAAGGTTGGCATCGTGCGCACCCGCAAGGGCGGCCGCCTCGTGATCGACTTCTACAGTGACGAGGAGCTGGACCGCATCTACGCCATCATCACGCGCGGCGTGGCGGTCACCGGCGCCGGCGCAGAGCCGATCCCGGTGACAGGCGCCGAATCGCCGACCACAGCCGTGGAGGAGGCCCGATGACGGTTCAGCCCGCAGGCCGCACCCGCCGCACCAAGGCCTCGACCGACTACACGGCCGCCAACATCCAAGTCCTCGAGGGCCTGACCGCGGTCCGGAAGCGTCCCGGCATGTACATCGGGTCCACCGATGAGCGCGGCCTGCACCAGCTCATCTTCGAGGTGGTGGACAACAGCATCGACGAGGCGATGGCCAACGTCGCCACCCGTATCGACGTCACCATTCACGCGGACGGCAGCGCCGAAGTCGTGGATGACGGTCGCGGCATCCCGGTCGGGAAGCACGCCAGCGGCAAGGACGCGCTGGAGGTGGTGCATACCGTGCTCCACGCCGGCGGCAAGTTCGGAGGCGGTGGCTACAAGGTTTCCGGCGGCCTGCATGGCGTCGGCGTGAGCGTGGTGAACGCGCTATCGACCAGCATGCGCGTCGAGGTGCTGCGCGACGGCAAGCGCCATATGCAGGAATACCACGACGGTGGCGCGCCAACCGGTCGCGTGCGCCAGAGCGGTGGCCAGACAGAGGCCAACAAGGGCCTCGACCCCGCCTGGGATCGGCGCCATGGCACGCGCACCTACTTCACGCCCGATCCCGCCATCTTCGACACGCTGGACTTCAGCTGGGACCTGATCGCCACCCGGGTACGGGAGAGCGCCTACCTCAACAAGGGTGTCTGGATCCGGCTGCGCGACGAGCGGGTCGACCGCGAGAAGAACTTCTTCTTCGAGGGCGGCGTGACCAGCTTCGTGCGGCACCTCAACCGGCGCCGCGAGGTCCTCAACCCCAAGCCGATCCACGTCGAACGCGTGGTCGACGGGACCAGCGTCGAGGTTGCGCTGCAGTACAACGACGGGTTCGCCGAGACGGTGCTGGCCTTCGCCAACAACATTCACACCGTCGACGGCGGCACCCATGTGGCCGGCTTCCGGGCTGCGCTCACCGGCTCCCTCAACGAGTGGGCGCGCAAGTCGTCGACCCTCTCGGAAAAGGAAGCGAACCTCACCGGTGATGACGTTCGCGAAGGAATGACCGCGGTCATCAGCGTCAAGCTCACCGATCCCCAGTTCGAGGGCCAGACCAAGGCCAAGCTCGGCAATGCCGATGTCAAGGGCATCGTCCAGCGCGTGGTCACCGAGGGCATCACCCAGCACCTCGAGGAGAACCCCGCCGACGGGCGTCGGATCATCGAGAAGAGCGTCACCGCGGCACGCGCCCGCGAGGCGGCGCGCAAGGCCCGCGACCTCGTCATCCGCAAGGGCGCCCTGGATGGCATGGCGCTGCCGGGCAAGCTGGCGGACTGCCAGGAACGCGATCCGGCGCGCAGCGAGCTCTACATCGTCGAGGGCGATTCGGCCGGCGGCTCGGCCAAGCAGGGCCGCGACCGCCGCTTCCAGGCCGTGCTGCCCATGTTCGGGAAGATGCTGAACGTCGAGAAGGCGCGGCTCGATCGGGTCCTGTCCAGCGAGAAGATTCGGCCCCTGATCATCGCGCTGGGCGCTGGCATCGGCGAGCAGTTCGACATCAGCAAGCTGCGCTACCACCGTATCTGCCTGCTGTCCGACGCCGACGTCGACGGAGCGCACATCAGCACCCTCCTGCTCACCTTCTTCTTCCGCCACATGCCGACCGTCATCGACGAGGGCTACCTGTATCTCTGCCAGCCGCCGCTGTATCGGGTCAGCACCGGCAAGGTCACGCGCTACGCCAAGGACGAGAAGGAGCGCGACCAGGCGGTCAAGGAGCTGTCGCGTGAGGGCCGGACCAAGAACATCAGCGTGCAGCGCTTCAAGGGGCTGGGCGAGATGAACGCGGACCAGCTGTGGGAAACGACCATGAACCCGGAGACCCGGACCCTGCTCCAGGTGTCGGTGGGCGACGCCGGGGAGGCGGACGAGACCTTCAGCACCCTCATGGGCGAGCGCGTCGAGCCGCGGCGGGACTTCATCCGCGGCGAGGCCCGCAAGGTCCGGAACCTGGACTTCTAGAAGCGGGAGCGGACAAGACCGATGCCTAGCCGACACGTCGCGGATATCCGCCAGGTGGAGCCCAAGACTGGCCGCAAGGTCGAGGAGTGGTGCGAGCTGCTGGAGTCGAACGGCGTGAACGACCGCCGCGAGGCGGTCAACATGCTGCGCGACGGCTACGCGGTCAGCCACGCCTTCGCGCTGGCCATCGCCGATGAGTGCCTGCGGCGGTCTCGTGACGACGACGACTTCGCGGATTGGTCCGACGACGAACCCGAGGACGGCACCTGGTGAGTTCAGCCCCGCGCCGGACTAGCACCGCTCCGATCGGGACGAGCCGCTGGATCGTGGCGGCCGACGGCCGCCGTTACGCCTTCGCCGACCACAACTGCTTCGCCTGCGGCGATGCGAACCCGATCGGCATGCACCTGCACATCGAGCTCGGCGAGGGGGAGGCGTGGACGACCTGGCGGGCAAGCACCGACTTCGTGGGCTGGGAGAGCAAGGTCCACGGCGGGATGCTGGCCACCCTGCTCGACGAGGTAATGGCCTGGGCACCATCCAGCTACGACTCGTGGGCGGTCACCGCCGAGATGTCGCTCCGCTACCGCTCGCCGGCCAATCCGGGCGAGGAGCTCAGCGCGCGCGGCTGGGTCACCCAGCGGCGCCGACGGATCTACCACGTGCGCGGCGAGATCCACGGGGAGGATGGACGGTTGGTGGCAGAGGCCGAGGGACGATTCCTGGGGGCATCGCCCACGCAGAAGGCCGAGCTCAAGCGACGCTACGCGCGACCGACCAAGACGACAGAAGCGACAGTGGCGACGAAGTGATGGCCGCGAGACGAGCTGAGGTGACGAGCAGGGCATGGTGACGGACGGCGTCGGCAACGTCCGACCAGTGGCGATCGAAGACGAGATGCGCTCGGCGTACATCGATTACGCCATGAGCGTGATCGTGGCGCGCGCGCTCCCAGACGTGCGCGACGGCCTCAAGCCCGTCCATCGGCGAATCCTGTACACGATGCACGAAATGGGGCTGCGCTCCACCGCGTCCTACCGCAAGTGCGCCGGCGTGGTGGGCGAGACGATGGCCAAGTACCACCCGCATGGCGACCTCGCCATCTACGACACGCTGGTGCGGATGGCCCAGGACTTCAGCCTGCGCTACCCGCTGGTGGACGGCCAGGGCAACTTTGGATCCGTCGACGGCGACCCGCCGGCGGCAATGCGCTACACCGAAGCGCGGATGGCGGCCATCACCGACGAGATCCTGGCCGACATCGAGAAGGAGACCGTCGACTTCGGCGACAACTACGACGGCCGGCTCCGAGAGCCAGCGATCATGCCGGCCCGCCTGCCCAACCTGCTGGTCAACGGCAGCTCCGGGATCGCGGTGGGCATGGCGACCAACATCCCGCCGCACAACCTGAACGAGATCGTCGAGGCCGTGGTCGCCCTGATCGAGAATCCGGAGCTCACCGTGGACGAGCTGTCCGAGATCGTGACCGGGCCAGACTTCCCGACCGGCGGCACCATCTTCCGCTTCGAAGACCAGCGCAACTCGATCACGGGCGAGAAGGAGCGGGTCGACGTCATCCGCCACATGTATGCCACCGGACGCGGCCGGGTCATCATTCGCGGCCAGGTCTCGTTCGAGGAGATCCGCCCGGGCCGTATGGCGGTTGTGGTCACCGAGCTGCCGTACCAGGTCAACAAGACCACGCTCATCGAGAAGATGGCCGAGCTTGTCGGCTCCAAGCGGATCACGGACGTCAGCGACATTCGCGACGAAAGCGACAGAACCGGCATGCGAATCGTGGTCGAGGTCAAGCGGGACGGCTCGCCCCATACCGTGATGCAGCAGCTGTTCAAGCATACGGCCCTGCAGACCAGCTTCAGCGCGAACATGCTCGCGCTCGTGGACGGCCAGCCGCAGACGCTGGGCCTGAAGCGGATGCTGGAGCACTACATCGCGTACCGGCGCGACGTGATCCGGCGGCGCACCGAGTTCGAGCTCGCGCGGGCGCAGGAGCGGGCGCACATCCTGGAAGGCCTAAAGATCGCGCTCGACAACCTGGACGAGGTGATCAAGACCATCCGCGCCGCCGCCGACGTGGACGTGGCCCGCACCAACCTCATGAAGCGCTTCAAGCTGACTGAGGTCCAGGCCAACGCCATCCTGGAGATGCAGCTGCGGCGCCTCGCGGCGCTCGAGCGCAAGAAGATCGAGGACGAGTATCGCGAGATCATCCAGCTGATCGCCACCCTGGAGGACCTGCTCGGCAACCCGCGCAAGATCCTGGAGGTGATCAAGGACGAGCTCGCCGAGCTGAAGCGCAAATACGGCGACGAGCGGAAGACGCGGATCCAGGCCGATGCCAACCGCGAGATGACGGCCGAGGACCTGGTGGCGGCCGAGGACGTGGTGGTGACCCTCAGCCAGCGCGGCTATATCAAGCGCCAGCAGATCGGCACCTTCCGCTCGCAGCGTCGCGGGGGCAAGGGCAAGCTCGCGATGATCACGCGCGAGGAGGATGCGGTCCGCTACCTGATGGTGGCGAACACCCACGACTACATCCTCTTCTTCACCAACCGCGGGCGCGTCTTCATCACCCGGGTCCACACTCTGCCCGAGGCCAGCCGCCAGGCGAAGGGACTGCCGATCATCAACCTGCCAGGCGTGCAGGTCGACGCCGGCGAGTACGTCAGCGCCATCATCACGATGCCGCAGTTCGAGCCCGACCATTACATGGTCATGGCCACGCGCGGCGGGATGATCAAGAAGACCTCGCTGGCCGAGTACGCCAAGATCCGCGCCAACGGCTTGATCGCGATCAACCTGGTCGACGGCGACGAGCTCCGATGGGTGGGCATGACGGACGGCCAGAGCGACGTCATCCTCGCCACCCGCAAGGGCCAGGCCGCCCGCTTCCACGAACACGAGGTGCGCGCGATGGGCCGCGACACGCGCGGCGTGACCGGCATCCGGCTCAAGAAGGGCGACGAAGTGATCGGGATGGAGATCGTCCTGCCCGGCGCCGAGCTGCTGGTCGTGACCGAGCAGGGCTTCGGCAAGCGCACGCCGCTTGACGATTTCCCCGTCAAGCATCGGGCCACCGGAGGCGTGATCGCCAACTCGCTGAACCGAGACACCGGCGACGTGGCCGCGGTGCGGGTGGTTGGCCGCGACGACGAGGAGATGATGCTCATCACCGAAGAGGGCACCATCCTGCGCACGGAGGTGTCCAGCGTGAACCGATACCGCCGCGCCTCGCGCGGCGTGACGGTCATGCGACCGAGCGAGAACGATCGGATCGTGAGCATCGCCGTCTTCGTGGATGACCGGCCGGCAGAGGATCTGACGGAACCCGAGCCCGAGGCCTCGTAGCTCAGGCGCGGTTCGCTGCCGCGATCTCGGCCCGTTCCTCATCGGTGATGCCGCCCCTGGCGAGGATCGACCCAAGCAACTCGGTCTTCGCGGCGACATAGGCGCCCATGTCGTCCGCATGCCGCCGCGCGAGATCCAGCTTCAGCCGCTCGTACTCCTCTCGGAGAGGAGCATCCGAGCGCAGAACATCGCGCACTGCCAGATGGTTCCGGAGCGCGAGTGAGCCATCGATGGCCACGTAGACGTTCCGCTCCGGCTCGCTGTCGGCCGCACGCATCGCGTGCCTGTCACGAATTCCGAGGTCACCCTCGTGCTGATAACCCGCCGCAACCAGCGCCTCGATAGCTGGTGTCAGGTGCTCGCGAAGCACCACCACGTCCACATCGATCACCGGCTTGGCGGCCAGCCCTGGGACGGAGGTGCTGCCCACGTGCTCGATGGCAAGGAAGGGGACGGCCTGCAGCGCACCGGCGAGCGCGACACGGATCCGGGCGAACTGATGGGGCCAGCTCGGGTCGTACGGGACGACACGGATCGGCATTTGCCCATCATGCCGGGCGTAGGCAGGTAGCGACGCGTCGTACGGCACCGGTTAGAATCGGCCCGCGACACCGACCGTAGCGGAGATCGCCGTGTACGCCGACGAGTTCAGCATCTACGCCGGCAACGCCAATCGGCCCCTCGCCGAGCTCATCTGCCGCTACCTGCGCACCCACCTGGGTGATGTCGAGGTCTTCCAGTTCGCGAACGAGAACATCTTCGTGCGCGTCATGGAGAACGTCCGCGAGCAGGACGTCTTCCTGGTGCAGCCAACCTGCCGGCCGGTGAACCAGTCGATCATGGAGCTGCTGATCATGATCGACGCCTTCAAACGTGCCAGCGCTGGGCGAATCACGGCGGTGATGCCCTTCTACAGCTATGGCCGCTCCGACAAGAAGGACCAGCCCCGGGTGCCGATCACGGCTCGATTGGTGGCCGACATGCTGACCGTGGCAGGGGCCGATCGGGTCCTGACCATGGACCTGCACCAGGGCCAGATCCAGGGCTTCTTCAGCATCCCCGTTGACGAGCTGACCGCCATCAACATCCTGTGCCGCTACATCCAGGCCAAGGAGCTGCCGGACATCGTGGTCGTGTCGGAGCTCGGTTTCGCCAAGAAGGCACGCAACTTCGCCGAGATCCTGCAGGCTCCCTTGGCCATCGTCGAAAAGCGGCGGCTGGGCAACGAGGACCGCACCGAGCTGATGAACGTCATCGGCGAGGTGGAGGGCAAGACGGCGGTCATCATCGACGACGAGATCGACACCGCCGGCTCACTGATCGAGGCGGTCAATGCCCTGGTCGCCGAAGGCGCTCGCGAGGTCTACTCCTGCGCCACCCACGGCGTCTTCTCTGGCGCCGCGCTGGACCGCATCGCCGCCAGCCCGCTGCGCGAGATCGTCGTTACCGACACGATCCCGCTGCCCGACGGCGCGCCCGAGGGCTTGATCACCGTCCTCAGCGTGGCGCCCCTCTTCGGCGAAGCGATCAAGCGCATCCATCGCGGTGAGAGCGTGGGTGCGCTCTTCTCGTCGGAGGTCCAGCTGGTCGAGGAGATGACCTTCTGGGGCAGCCACGCCGAGGATGAGGACGAAGCGCCGGCGATCCCGATCGAGAGCTAGAACGAGCGCGCTGCCGACGCGCCAGACCTCGCCAACCGGCCGGTGAAGCCCTTGGGGGCAGAGAGCCCCGGACCCAGAGGCGCCGTATACTCGATGCTCCCATGATGAAATTCCTGTCCCGGCTGGTGGACTCCAACGAGCGGGAGGTCCGCCGGCTGGAGCCGCTCGTGGCCGCCATCAACGAGCTCGAGCCTCAATACCAGGCCATGTCCGATGCCGAGCTGCGCGGCGTCACCGCCACGCTGCGTGCCCGTCTGCAGGACGAGCTGGGCGAGCTGCTCACCCCCATCGAGCTGCGCGACGTCCCGCCCGGCGAGGAGGAGGAGACGGAGCTGGCCGGCGACGATCCGGCCCGGCACAGCGAGGAGCGCAAGGAGCAGCGCAAGCAGGAGCGCGCGCTGATCGACGCGACGCTGGAGGAGGTCCTGCCGGAAGCGTTCGCCGCCGTCCGCGAGGCGATGAGGCGCGCCCTTGGCAAGCGCCACTACGACGTGCAGCTGGTCGGAGGGATGGTGCTTCACCGCGGGGCCATCGCCGAGATGAAGACCGGCGAGGGCAAGACCTTTGTGGCGCCGCTGGCCGCCTACCTGAACGGGCTGACCGGTCGTGGCGTCCACGTGGTGACCGTCAACGACTACCTGGCCAAGCGCGACGCGCAGTGGATCGGCGCCGTCTTCCATAAGCTCGGGATGGCGGTCGGCAGCATCCAGCATGACGCCGCATTCATCTACGACCCGGACTTCCCCCAGACCGATGAGCGCCTGCGCAACCTGCGCCCGGTCGAACGCGGTGAGGCCTATGGCGCCGATGTCACGTACGGCACCAACAACGAGTTCGGCTTCGACTACCTGCGCGACAACCTGGTCATCGACCTGGCGCAGCGGGTCCAGCGCGGCCACTTCTTCGCCATCGTCGACGAGGTCGACAACATCCTGATCGACGAGGCGCGGACCCCGCTGATCATCTCCGGCCAGGCGGAAGAATCGGCCGACAAGTACGTGCAGTTCGCGCGGCTGACTCCCCGGCTCAAGGCCGAGGAGGACTACATCGTCGACGAGAAGTTCAAGCAGGTGGCCATCACCGAGGCCGGCACCGACAAGATGGAGGGCTGGCTGGGGGTCGACAACCTCTTCGGCAACGACTTCAGCATGGCTCGCCACCTGGAGCAGGCGCTGAAGGCCGAGGTCCTCTACCAGCGCGACCGCGACTACGTGGTCAAGGACGGCGAGGTCATCATCGTCGACGAGTTCACCGGGCGACTGATGCCCGGCCGCCGCTGGAGCGAGGGGCTGCACCAGGCGGTGGAGGCCAAGGAAGGGGTCAAGATCCAGAACGAGTCGCGGACGCTGGCGACCGTCACCTTCCAGAACTACTTCCGCATGTACGACAAGCTGGCGGGCATGACCGGCACCGCCGAGACCGAGGCGGAGGAGTTCTCCAAGATCTATGAGCTGGAGGTCGTGGTGGTGCCCACCAACCGCGACATGATCCGCGACGACTTTGCCGACCTGGTGTTCCGCAACCAGTCCGGGAAGTGGAACGCCGTCATCGACGAGATCGCCGAGGAGCATGAGAAGGGACGGCCGGTCCTGGTCGGCACCATCAGCGTGGCGGTCAGCGAGATGCTCGGCGAGATGCTGAAGCGGCGCGGCATCAAGCACAGCGTGCTGAACGCCAAGTTCCACGAGAAGGAGGCGGAGATCGTCGCCCAGGCCGGCCGGTCGGGCGCGGTCACCATCGCCACCAACATGGCCGGCCGCGGCACCGACATCCTGCTCGGCGGCAACCCGGAGGTGATGGCTGCCGAGATCCTGCACAAGGCCGGCACCAACCTGCTCGAGGCGTCGCCGGAGCAGTACCAGGCCGCGCTGGCCGAGGCGGACCAGGTCTGCGCGGCGGACCGCGATCGGGTCATCGCCGCCGGCGGACTGCACATCCTGGGCACCGAGCGGCACGAGGCGCGGCGGATCGACAACCAGCTGCGTGGCCGCGCCGGCCTGCAGGGCGACCCGGGCAGCAGCCGCTTCTACCTGTCCCTTGAGGACGACCTGATGCGGCGCTTCGCGTCGGATCGGGTCAGCAGCATCATGGGCCGCCTGGGCTTCGATGACGAGACGGCCCTCGAGTCAGGCATGGTCAGCCGCACCATCGAGGGCGCGCAGACCCGGGTCGAGGGGTACAACTTCGACGCCCGCAAGCACGTCGTCCAGTACGACGACGTCATCAACCGCCAGCGCGAGACGATCTACCACGAGCGCGGGCGGATCCTGCGCTCGAAGGACCTGTCGCCGACCATCCTCACCATGCTCGACGAGGAGGTGCGCGGCATCGTCCTGGAGCACAGCGCGGACGACGGCCACGGGGAGGGAGACCGCGGGGCGTTGAAGGCGCGCCTGCAGGCCATGGCGCCGTCGCTCGGGTCGTCGGCCATGGCCGCGATCGACGAGGAGACGAATGTCGGCGCCCTGACCGAGACGGTGGTCGACGCGGTGGCCGAGGCCTACGACCAGAAGCGGACCGAGGCGGGCGAGGATGGCATCTCAGTCCTGGAGCGGGTCGTCCTGCTGCGCGTCATCGACTCCCTGTGGGTCGAGCATCTCACCGCCGTCGACGACATGCGCCGCGGCATCGGCCTGCGCGCCTACTCGCAGCGTGACCCGCTGAACGAGTTCAAGGTCGAGGCGTATCGGATGTTCGACGAGCTGAAGGACACCATTCGCCACGACGTGACCCACACCGTCTTCCGCGTCAGCGTTGCGCGAGAGCCGGTCGCGCAGCCTGTGCGCCGCGTGACCGAGGGACGATTGGAACTGGGCGGGGGCGCCGCCGCCATGGCCGCCGAGCAGGCGGATCCCGGCGCGGTGAGCGGCAATGGCAACGGCGCCGGTCCCGCGGTAGCCCCGCAGCCGGTGCGCGCCGGCCCGAAGATCGGTCGCAACGATCCGTGCTGGTGCGGCTCAGGCAAGAAGTTCAAGCGCTGCCACGGCGCCTAGCGCCGAGGGACCGTCCTAGGTCGTTTGCTGCGGCACCATCTGCTGGCAGGCCCACCGATTGCCATCCGGGTCGCTGAAGAAGGTGAACCAGCCCCACGCCTGCTTGTCGACCTCGGTCGTCTCGACCCCGCGACTGGCGAGCTCCTGCCGCAGGGCCTCCGCGTCGTCGACCACGACCTGCAGGCCGGTCTGCGAGCCGGGCGCCATGCTGGTGATCCCGACGCCGATCACGATCGAGCAGGCCGAGCCGGGCGGGGTGAGCTGCACGAAGCGCAGGTCATCGGTCACCTGGAAGTCGTGGTCTGCGTTGAAGCCGACCTGGTCCACGTAAAAGGCTTTTGCCCGATCGACATCGGAAACGGGGACGGCAACGAGTTCGAGTTTCATGTCCATGGGTCCATTTTGTGGCATCCGCCGGGCTAGGACCATTCGAGGGCTTGGCGGGAGCGCAGGGACCCGCTACGATGAGGACCCACAGGACACACGAGGCGCGGTGACCGCGTGCGTCCCCGAATGTGGAGAGGTTCGTGAAGCAACTGACCAGTCCCGCGCGAGGCCCTGAGACAACCACCCTCCCTTCTCTCCCCACCCCAGCAGCCTCCCTTCCACTGGTCACCCGCTTCAGAGACCCGGACGAACCCTACGAAGACCTCATTCAGTGCGAGCGTGACTGCATGCGCTGCAGCTATGCCTACACCCTGGATTGCGACGGCAACTGCGGCGCCTGCCCGCGGCAGACCTACTGCCCGTGCGTCAACCCGGCCAAGGTCCGCTCCAAGAATGCTCACCAGGAAGCTGACTTCCCGGCCGAGCTCCCAATGGTGAGCGTGGTTGGACGGAATTAAGGACGAGGCGCTGCGCTTGGCGCGCCTCGTGGCCGATACGGCGGTGCGCCTTTGACTTGCCCGCCAAGGAATCCGAGCTCGCCGAGCTGACGACGCGCAGCGGCGATCCCGACCTCTGGAACGACCCGAACGCCGCGCAGGCATTGCTGCGCCGTGCCGACGAGCTGCGCGAGGAGGTCACCACCTGGCGTGATCTGGAAGCGCGCGCCAACGGCCTGGCCGAGATCGCGGAGCTGGCCGAGGCGGACGACGATTCGGGTGGCGGGCTGGCTGCCGACCTGCAGCGCGACCTGGACACGCTCTCGGCAGACTGGGAGCGGATGCAGCCGCGGCTCCTGTTGTCGGAGCCATACGACGAGCGGCCGGCGATCGTATCGGTCCATGCCGGAGCCGGCGGGACCGAGTCACAGGACTGGGCCGAGATGCTGCTGCGCATGTACCTGCGCTGGGCCGATCGCTCCCGCTTCAAGACCGAGATCCTGGACCAGACCGAAGGCGAGGAGGCGGGTCTCAAGAGCGTCACCTTCGCGGTGGATGGCCGATGGGCCTACGGCCGGCTGAAGAGCGAGCGCGGCGTGCACCGGCTGGTGCGGATGAGCCCGTTCGACTCGCAGAAGCGGCGCCACACCAGCTTCGCCCTGGTGGAGGTCATGCCGGAGGTTGCCGAGGACGCCGCGATCGAGATCCGCGAGGACGACATCCGGGTCGACACCTATCGGGCCAGCGGCGCCGGCGGCCAGCACGTCAACAAGACCGACTCGGCCGTGCGCATCACCCACCTGCCGACCGGGATCGTGGTCACCTGCCAGAACGAGCGCAGCCAGGCCCAGAACAAGGAGCGGGCCATGACCGTGCTGCGCGCCAAGCTGGTCGAGCGTCAGCAGGAAGAGCGCGAGGCCGAGATGGCGCGCCTGCGAGGCGTCCACGTCGAGGCCGGTTGGGGCAACCAGATCCGCAGCTACGTGCTGCAGCCCTACACCATGGTCAAGGACCTGCGCACCGGGGTCGAGACCTCCAACCCGACCGCCGTGCTGGACGGCGAGCTGGATCCGTTCATCGAGGGATACCTGCGCTCGCGGATCGGCAGCGAGGTGGCGGCCTCGTGATCGGGACGCTGGAGCGGCCCGCGGTCGGTGCCCTGGCCGATGCGCAGCCGGTGATCAACATGGTCGACGTGGGCATGACCTACCCCAACGGCAAGGTCGCGCTCGCGGACGTGAACGTCAACATCCCTGCCGGCGACTTCGTGTTCCTGGTCGGGCCATCCGGCGCCGGCAAGAGCACCTTCATCCGGCTGCTCATCCGCGAGCAGCTGGCCACCAGCGGGCGCGTGACGGTGGCCGGGCGGGATCTGGCGCGCATGCGGCGCGGGCAGGTGCCGAAGCTGCGCCGCCGGATCGGGATCGTCTTCCAGGACTTCCGCCTGCTGCCGGCCAAGACCGTCTACGAGAACGTGGCCTTCGCACTGGAGGTAACCGGCGCCTCGCGCGCGCAGATCCGGCAGCGGGTGCCGCAGCTGCTGAACCTGGTCGGCCTGCACGAGCACGACGACCACCTGCCGACGCAGCTCTCCGGCGGCGAGCAGCAGCGCGTGGCCATCGCCCGGGCCCTGGTGCACGACCCGGCCATGCTCATCGCCGACGAGCCGACCGGCAACCTGGACCCCGTCACGTCCTGGGAGATCATCCAGCTGCTGATCCAGATCAACGAGCTGGGCACCACCGTGCTGATGGCGACCCACAACCAGGAGATCGTCAACGCCATGCGACGGCGCGTCCTGGCGCTGGAGCACGGGACCCTGGTCCGCGACGAGTCCGGCGCAGCCTACGAGCGGGAGTACTGAGGCAATGGCCTTCATTCGCTTCGTGGGCTTTGCCGTGGTGCGCGCCTGGCAGGGCTTCTGGCGCAACGCGATGATGAGCCTGGCGGCGACGGCCACCGTGATCCTCATGCTGGTCCTGCTGTCCGGGCTGTTCATCGTGATCAGCGGCCTGAACTCGGGGTTGGACTTCATCGCGTCGAAGGTGGCGGTCACCGCGCGGTTGATCGACGGAGTGTCGGACGACCAACGATTGGCTCTGATTGACTACGTCGATGGCCTGGAAGGCGTCAAGCAGGTCACCTATGTGAGCCCTGACATGGCGATGCAGCGGCTTGAGGAGGCGTACCACGAGCGCGGCGCGGAACTGGACCTCGGTGGTGCGAACATCAAGCTGTACGCCAGCCTGGAGATCGCGCTGGACGATCCGAACTTCTCAGGATCGGTGGCGTCTGCCCTCGAGGACCGACACGAGGTCGAGCGCATCACCACCAAGGAGGCGGATTACGAGGTGCTGAACAACATCATCGGCACCATCCGGATGGTGGGGGTGGTGGCCATGATCCTCGTGGGAGCAGTGGTGCTCTTCATGATCGTCAACACCATCCGCATCGCGGTCTACTCACGCGCCAACGAGATCGAGATCATGCGGCTCGTCGGAGCAAGCGACTCCTTTATCCGCTGGCCGTTCATCCTGGAGGGGATCCTGTGCGGGCTGATCGGTGCGGTGGTGACGATCGTGCTGGTCGCGGTGGTATGGGATCCCATCAAGCCGGTGATGGTCAGCGTCTTCCAGATGCCGACCGCAGTCAGCACCCAGTTCCTGGCGACGCTGTCGGCCGTCCTCCTGGGCGTGGGGCTGGGGGTCGGCGCCATCGGCTCCTGGATCAGCGTCCGCTCCAACCTGTCGACCGCCACCTAGGGGTCCGGCCCGGTAAGCGAAACGTAATGCGCGCGTAACCGGGTCCGGACGAACCCGGTGCTACATTGCCGCCCGAATGACCGATACCACTACTGATCCCGCATCCCCGGCACCTGATCCCGACGAGCAGCGGCCCGATCCGGCCATGCCCGCCGCCGATGACACGTTGACGCCGCCGCCGGCAAGGCCCACCCGCACCAGCTCGTCGCCGATTGCGTGGGTTGTGGCACTGGGCCTGGCGGCCATGGTCGGCACCCTCCTTTTCGTGGGCGGCTACCTGGCTGCCGGAGGCGCCAGCGGCTCTTGCGTCGCGCCGAGCGAGGCCTTCGCGCCGTTCTGCGACGCCTACGCCAAGCTGAAGGCGCAGTACGTCGACCAGCTGGACGACAGCAAGCTGGCCGAAGGCGCCATCCAGGGCATGTTCGAGCACGGTGTGCAGGATCCGTTCAGCGGCTACATGTCGCCGGAGGACTACCAGCGCGCCCTGGGCGACCTGTCCGGCCAGTTCAGCGGCATCGGGGCCGAGATGGGCGTCCGCAACCTGGACAACCCCGAGGACCTGGAAGCGTGCACGAGCTTCAGCGAGACCTGCGCGCTGGTGGTGGTTGCGCCCCTGGAGGACTCACCGGCCGAAAAGGCGGGCCTCAAGGCGGGCGATTTCGTGACCGCCATCGACGGCGAAAGCGTCAACGGACTCTCGCTGGAGGACGCGGTCAAGCAGGTCCGCGGCGAGTCGGGCACGGATGTGACGCTGTCGCTGCGTCGCGACGACCGGCCGCTGGAGATGACCATCACCCGGGCCAACATCACCACGCGCGAGGTCACCAGCCGCATGCTGGACAACCACATCGGCTACGTGGCGCTGCACGGCTTCTCGAACCCGAGCTCGACCCAGTTCCATGAAGCCATAGCCGAGCTGCTCGGCGACGGCGCCACCAGCTTCGTCTTCGACCTGCGCGACAACCCCGGCGGTTACATCGACGCGGCCAACAAGATCGCGTCCGAGTTCATCAAGAGCGGCCTGGTCTTCACGCAGGAGTCGGCCGCGGACGGCGTGAAGCGTTGGGAGGCGACCGGCGACGGCCTGGCCACCGATCCGAAGATCCCGGTCGTGGTGCTGGTCAACAACGGCTCGGCCTCCGCTTCGGAGATCGTGAGTGCGGCGCTCAAGGAGCGCGGGCGGGCGACGATCATCGGTCAGCACACCTATGGCAAGAACACCGTGCAACTCTGGGATCCGCTGGACAACGGCGGTGGCGTGCGGATCACCATCTCCCGCTGGTTCACCCCGGATCACCACAGCGTGGCGCCGGACGGCGTGCAGCCGGACATCGTGGTCAACGTCCCGGACGGGACGCCGCCGGACCAGGACCTGTTCCTAGATAGGGCCGTGCAGTTCCTGACCGATCGCGCCCTTGGCGAGGATGGCAGCCAGCCCCAGGCGTCCTCACCCGCCCCCAGCCCTGCCGGCATGGTTCCCACCACCTCACCGGTTTCCTACGATCCTTCGGGTCAGGCGGTGGCGGCGTTCTGACGGCCCGCCATTGCACAGCGTCGCAATGGGCTGCTAGGATCTGGGCAACGAAAGGAGGTGGTGTGCAGTGAGCAGTTCCTGTCACGCCACCACCGAGGCGGTGCGATAAGCGACCTCGCGTGGTAGCGACGGAGAAGCCGGCCGACAGGCCGGCTTCTCCATTTCCTTCCGCCCACATGCCGTAGTGATCCTGGACCGATGCCTGAGCAGACCGTCGCTCTCAACCGCCGTGCCCGCCATGACTACGCCATCGAGCAGACGCTCGAGGCGGGCCTGGTGCTGACCGGCACCGAGATCAAATCGATCCGCGCCGGGCGTGCCAATTTGGCCGAGGCCTACGCCCGCATTGAGCGCGGCGAGGCCTGGCTGATCGGCGCTCACATCGCGCCCTACGAGCAGGGCAACCGGAACAACCACGAGCCGACACGCACCAGGAAGCTGCTCCTCCATCGGGACCAGATCGCCGAGCTGGTCGGCCGGGTGCAGTCGAAGGGCTTCACCTTGGTTCCCCTGCGCCTCTACCTCAAGGACGGCTTCGCCAAGCTGGAGCTGGGCGTTGGGCGCGGCAAGAAGACCCACGACAAGCGGCGGGCCATCGCCGAGCGCGACATGCGTCGCGAGCTGGCCCGGGAGACCAAGGCTCGGATCCGGCTCTAGCCAAAATCGCGCGGCGCTCGCCTCAAAGTGAACGCCCGTTCACATTCGACGCTGCGCGTGGTATCATCGGTCCGTCAATCGGTTCGTGGGGATGTCAGGTTTCGACAGGGCTCAGGAACCGGGAACTGCAGGTCGAGGTCGCCCGCATGGCCTCGTTAAACCGCGGGCAAGCCAGCAACTGGCAATCGTCAAGTTGCTCTCGCTGCTTAGACAGTGAGCATTGACGCCGTCCCCCCTCCCCGGGCGGCGAAGATGTCATCAGGGGAGGTGCGGCGTCGCCGACTCCGGTGAGTGGCGTCAAAGAGCCGAAAGGCAGCCGGATAGCGCGCGGAGCACCCCGCCGGTCGGGGACCCGCTAGCGAAGCACCCGTAGGCCGGACAAACCTGTAGTACGTTCCCGGCAACTCGGTTCTGGACGGGGAGTTCGATTCTCCCCCATCTCCACCAGCACTCATCTCCGAGCCTCGCCCTCATGGGCGGGGCTTCTTCGTGCTCAATGCGCGCTCGGAACGTGGGTGGCCGCGACGCTCCGAATCCCTATGAAGCGAGCGTGGCCTGTGCTACCGTGCCGGGCGACGCGGCCCGTCCAAGGCAGATTCATCGCCGGCCGCGCATACGGAGGCACCCGGACTCATATGGGAAACCTGACTGCAACGGAGAAGCAGATCGCTGGGGCTGCCGCGGTCGTCGTCATCCTGAGCGTGTACGCACTCTTTGCGCTGTGGGGCGGATTCATGTTCGTCACGCTGCTCGCCGGCCTGGCCGGGCTTGTCATCCTCTTCCTGCCCCAGATTGCGCCGACCATGAAGGCACCCGGCTCGAAGGGCAGCCTGCTGATGGTGTCGGGCGTGCTGGCGGCGCTGTTCTGGCTGTTGGCCTTCCTTCGTTGGCTGAGCTACATCTTCGCCAACCTCAACCTGGACACGCTCCTGTTCCTGGTGGGCTTCGCCGCGTCGCTCTATTTCGGCTGGCTGTGCTGGCAGGCCTTCCAGGCCGAGGGCGGCAAGTTCCAGTTCGGCAACACCGACATGGGGACGGGCAGCGGCACCGCCGCAGCCGCGGCACCGCCGCCGGCTGAGCCAGCGGCATCCGCTCCGCCGCAGGCTGCTCCACCGGCTACTCCACCCCCTGCAGCCCCGCCGCCGGCCGCACCGGCCAGCCCGCCCGCCGACTCCGGCATGGGCGGCGCGCCACCGCCGACATCGTCCGGGGGCGACGAGGAGAACCGGGTCTAGCCTTCGAACAGCTCCTCGCAGAGCGACACGAGCAGGTCGACCGGGTCGGCCTGCTCGTCTGTTGTCCGGGCCCAGACAACACCCAGGCGGGTCGCCACCGCATCGCCGGGTAACCCGTCGTCGATGGCGTCCACCGCCTCGGCCAGCGCCGCTCGCAGCTCGGGGCGATCCTCGCCGGCGGCGACGTGGCGTACCAGCGCCGACAGGTCGGCGTGGGTGGCCTCCCGATCCGACGGCGCGTCCTCGAATGCCTCCTCGAAATAGGCGATCGCCAACGCCAGCAGCACCGCGGCATCGGCCGGACGACTGCGCTCGCCGCGATCGTCACCCGCCACCAGGCGATAGCCGGAGGGCTCGGCCGCGAACCCGATCCACGGGCCGTTCAGGCGGCTTCGGCCGATCGCGCAGGCTTCCACGCGCCGCGCCTCCCTAGGGAGCGACGACGCTAGGCTTCGATTTTGCCGGCGGGCAGGACCACGATCCGGCGGTTCGGCTCGACACCGACACTCTGGGTGCGGACCTGCGAGTTCTCGACCAGGGCCATGTGGACGATGCGCCGCTCGACAGCAGGCATCGGCTCCAGCTGGATGATCTTGCCGCTTTGTGCCACGCGCTTGGCGGCGCGCTCCGCGACGTCGCGCAGCTGCTCCTCGCGACGGCCGCGGTAGTTTTCCACGTCGACCGTGATGCGGTGCCACTGGCCCTCGCGCTTGGCGACGATCAGGTTGACGAGGTGCTGGAGGCTGGCCAGCTTCTCGCCACGACGCCCGATCAGGACGCCCAGATCCTCACCCTTCACGTTCAGCTTCGAGGTCTCGCTGCCCATCGTGATCTCGACCGCGGCCTCCACCCCCATCAGGCGCAGCATCTCCTGCAGCACTTCCTGGGCGGTGGTGATGGCGCTGCGCTCGGCGTCGGTCAGCTCCTCGAGCGGCTTGGCCGGGATGAATGGCGCCGGTTCACGCGGCTCTCGCGGCTCTCGCGCTGGTCGATCCGGACGGGGCTCGCGTGGCCCCCGGTCGGCGCGCGGCTCACGACCTCGGCCTCGGCCGCCCCGCTCGCCACGTTCTCCACGGCCTCGGCCGCCGCGGCTCGATCCGCTGCCGGTCCGCTCGCGCTCCTCGACGCGCGCCAGGTCGGCGACCTGTTCGCCGCCCTCATCGATGGCGAAGGGCACGGCCTCCACCGGTTCGACCGGCGCCTCCATGTCGTCTTCCGCGTCAGCCATCGGCTCACTCACACGCACCGTCTCGGCAGCTGCGACCGCCGACTTCGGCGCGGCCAGGATGCGTGCGTCCTCGCCGCCGACCCCCAGGATGCTGCGGCTGCCCTGGGCCAGGATCTCGATGTCGAGGTCTGACAGGTCCGACTCGAACTCGCGCATTGCGGTTCGGATCGCCTCCTCGACGTTCTTACCGGTGAATTCCTTGAAGGTCATCGTCTACGGCCTCGTCGTCGTCTCTGCCCTTGGCGCTGGCGCTGGCGGTTGTCGCCCGGGGCGCTGGCGCTGGTGGGGCTGTTGGTGGAGGGCTGCCGGTCATCCGGCGGCCCATTGTTCTCGTTGGCTGGTGGATTCTTCTTGGGGGGACGCGGCGGTCCGGCATCGCTCGGCGGCGCCCAGCGCGGTGACCAGCCGAACATCGGGAAGAGGTTGCCCCAGCCCATGATCGTGTACTGCTGAACCACCAGGAAGGCGGTATAGACGACCCAGTACAGGATCAGGCCGCTCGGGAAGAGGCCGCCCCAGAAGATCGTCATCAGCGGGAAGAGATAGATCATGGTGCTGGTGGTGGCCGAGGTCGGGTCGTCCGGGTTCGGCCGCGGGCTGGTCATCTTGACCTGCACGAACTGCAGGAGCGCCGCGATCATGGCCAGCGCCGAGATCGCGAAGCCGGTACCGGGGATGATCACCGCGAAGACGCTGTCGACCGCGGCGAGGTTCAGGCCGAACAGCCACGGGATCGTGGTCTGCACCGGCTCGGACAGCTTGATCGGGTCGATCAGCTGGCAGTTCAGCGGCAGGAAGTGGCTGAACTCCGCGATGTTGTAGGCCGGCAGGTTGCACGGCCCGCTGATCGGCGCGCTGAACTTATCAGGTTGGCCGGCGATCGGCATGATCCCGGGGAGGTTCTGCTGCAGTTCAGCGAAAGCCCGGGACGACGCCTGCTCGGCGGTCAACGTCACCACGTTCGCCGCTCGGATCAGGGCCTGGTAGAGGGCGAACAGCAGGGGCAGCTGCAGCACGACCGGAAGGCAGCCACCGAACTGGTTGACGCCGTGCTCCTTGTACAGCGCCATCGTCTCTTCGGTGATCTTCTGACGGTTGCCCTTGTGCTTGCGCTGGATCTCGCGGACCAGCGGCTGCATCCGCTGCATCTCGCGCTGCGACCGGATCTGGCGCACGAAGAGAGGCGCCAGGGCGAACCGGATGATGACCGTGAACAGGATGATCGCCATCGCGAAGTCGATGACCGGCAGCTCGTACAGGCCGATCAGCAGGTTGAAGAGGGGGAGGAAGAAGACGTCCCAGGGCGGGTTGAAGTGCTCGATCCCGAGGAAGCCGGCGGCGATCACCGGCAATCCACGTTGATGGCTGTGGTCCTGCTCGTCATCGGACTGGGTCGTAGCCGCCGGGGTGGAAGGGCTGGCATCGGGCGATGCGCTTGGCGCCCATCCAGCTGCCGCGCAGCAGGCCGTACTTCTCGACGGCGGCGTAGGTGTACTGGGAGCAGGTCGGGGTGTAGCGGCAGCTGGCGGGCATCCAGAAGGAAAGGCGCTGGTAGCCCCGGATCATGCCCAGCCCAATCGTCTTCCCGATCGCCGTCATCCACTGACTCCTGATCGCTCCAGGAGCGATCCCAATGCCGCGCGCAGTTGCGCGTGGCTCGCGGTCGCCGCCTCCGGCCGGGCGATCAGCAACAGGTCCCAGCCTGATGCGATCGTCTCGTGCCGCTCACGAATCAGCTCGCGCAGACGGCGGCGTACCCGGTTGCGCTGAACGGCCCCGCCGAGCGCTTTGGGGGTGCTCAACCCGACCCTGGTCTCCGGCCGTCCGGTGCGAAGCGATCGCAACACCAGCAGCCGGGACGAGCGGGCCGTTCCATGGCGCCCGAGAGCATCAAAGTCCGCCTTGCGCCGAAGCATCGGGAAGGCAGGCACGCGTATGCGCCCTCGTTCGCGTCAGACGGTGAGCCGCTTGCGCCCCTTCGCGCGTCTGCGGGCAAGCACGCGCCGACCGCCCTTAGAAGCCATGCGGGCCCGGAAGCCGTGTTCGCGCTTCCGTGCGCGCTTCTTGGGCTGGTAGGTCCTCTTCATCGGAGCGTGCCTGTCCTCGTTCAGCGGCGGGCGAGTTGCGAATTCCCGGAAACACACGAACGGCTGGCTCGACGCCAGCCTCACGCAAAAGCCGTCTCCGGCTCGTCTCGCTCTGCGCGGCGATTCTACCGCACCGGTCTCGCGGAGTGTCAAACAGCGTCGAGGTGTCGGGCGTTGTCACATGGGTGATTGCCCGCGCCGAAACCCCGCTGCTACACTACCGCGATCCCCGAGGCCGGATGACCGATACCGCCGGTTCCGCGCCGTCCGGAGGGAGTAGGATTCCGGCCCGACCCACCCCTCCGTTGACCAACGGGAGACGGCTAATTGATGGATGCGAAGCAGGTTTGGCGTGCCGTCCTCGGAGAGCTGCAGGTCAGCCTCTCGCCCGCCAACTACGAGACTTGGCTGAAGGACACCACCCTCGCCGAGATCGATGAGAGCCGCTTCCGCATCGCCGCCCCCAATGGATTCGCCCGCGACTGGCTGGACAACCGCTACCGCACCCTGGTGAGCCAGACTTTGGCCCGGGTGGTGGGTGGATCGGTCCAGGTCGAGTTCGTGGTCGCCGACGCGCCGGGCGGAGTCCCGGACCAGAGCGACGAGGACACGCTGCCGCCCCCGCCCCTCTCCGCCGGCGGCAACACGGTCAACCTGAACAGCCGCTACACGTTCGCCAACTTCATCGTCGGCTCGGCCAACCGCCTCGCCCACGCGGCCGCCCTGTCGGTCGCGGAGCGGCCGGGGCACGCCTACAACCCGCTCTTCCTGTACGGCGGCGTAGGGCTGGGCAAGACGCACCTGATGCACGCCATCGGGAATGCGGTGGCGGTGAAGTTCCCCCGCAAGCGGATCCTGTACGCCACCTCCGAGAAGTTCACCAACGACTTCATCAACTCGATCCGCGAGCAGAAGATGGAGGACTTCCGGAACCGATATCGCCGCATCGACGTGCTGCTGATCGACGACATCCAGTTCATCGCCGAGCGCGAGCGGACGCAGGAGGAGTTCTTCCACACCTTCAACGCCATTCACGAGGCCGGCAAGCAGATCGTGCTGTCGTCCGACCGGCCGCCGAAGGCAATCACCACCCTGGAGGAGCGGCTCCGCTCCCGGTTCGAGTGGGGCCTGATCGCCGACCTGACGCCGCCGGACCTGGAAACACGCATCGCCATCCTGCGTTCCAAGGCGGAGGACCAGCTGAACCTGATCCCGGCCGAGGTGATCGAGTTCATCGCCCGCAAGGTGGTGAGCAACGTGCGCGAGCTGGAGGGAGCCCTGAATCGGGTCATCGCCTACGCCTCGATGTCCGGCATGCCGATCAACAACGAGCTCGCGTCGGCCGTGCTCAGCAACGTGATGTACAACCCCAAGAAGCGGTCCATCACCCCGCAGCGCATCGTGCGCGCGGTGGCCGACTACTACGGGGTCAACCTGGACCAGCTGCGCAGCTCGAAGCGCGACCGGGCAATCGTGGTGCCCAGGCAGATCGCGATGTTCCTGATCCGCGAGGAGACAGACATCAGCCTGCTGCGCATTGGCGCGGAGCTGGGTGGCCGCGACCATTCGACCGTGCTGCATGCCTGCGACAAGATCGCGCGGGAGCTGGCCGAGAACGACGAGATGCGGCGGGAGATCAGCGCCGTGCGGGAGATGATCTACTCCGAGTGATGCGCCCCGGAGCGCTGCGTGGATAACCCCGCCGATCTCGTGGATTGCGCCCCGCAGCTGTGGAGAAGCGCCGCACCCGGCAGCGGCAGCAGCGTCCGATATCCCGCACCGTCCACCGTCGGCGCACCGAAACGGCGTCGCGCATCCACCATCCAGGCCCGGATACCCACCGCCGGTTGGGAGTCGTCTGATCGGGAAAGGGCGCATCGGTCCACAACGTTCACACGCCTACGAGGGACGACTGCGGAATAGGTATTCTTCCAATGGTTTAGTAAGAGTGTCTGGGTGAGGATGAGGATCGGATGAACATCTCGGTGATGCAGGAGAACCTGGCGCGCGGCCTGGGCGTCGTGAGCCGGGCCGTCAGCAGCCGGGCGACGCTACCGGTGCTGGCGAACGTCCTGCTCAAGACCGAGGAGAGCGGCCTGAAGCTGACTGCCACCAACCTGGAGATCGGCATCAACTGCTGGGTGCCGGGCAAGGTCGAGGCGGAGGGTGAGATCACGGTCCCGGCCAAGCTGCTGACCGATCTGGTCATGTCGCTGCCGAACCAGCGGATCGACCTCCAGCTGTCCGCCAAGGATCGGACCCTGAAGGTCACCTGCGGCGGCAGCCGCTCCAGCATCAAGGGGATCGACGCCGACGAGTTCCCGGTGGTGGCCGCTATCGGTGATGCACCGGCCACCAGTGCCGACTCCCGCCAGCTGCGCGACGCCCTGTCCGAGGTCGTGTTCGCTGCTGCCAGCGACGAGAGCCGCCCGATCCTGACCGGCGTGCTGACCAAGTTGTCCGGCGAGGTCATGACCCTGGCCGCTGCCGACAACTACCGGATCGCGGTGCGCAGCCTGCCGCTCACCAAGGCGGTGAGCCCTGAGATGAGCATCGTGGTTCCGGCTCGCTCGTATGCTGAGCTGATGCGCATCCTGCCCGATGCCGACGACCCGATCGACATCACGGTCACGCCCAACAAGAGCCAGGTGCTGTTCCATGTCGAGGGGATCGACCTGGTCTCACGCTTGATCGAGGGCCAGTTCCCGAACTACGAGCCGGTCATCCCCACCGCCCATTCGAGCCGGGCCGTGATCGACCGCGAGTCGTTCCTGGCCGGCGCCCGCCGGGCCAGCATCTTCGCGCGCGACTCGGCCAACATCGTGAAGGTCGAGGTCGGCGGCGAGGATGGCGCCGGCGTCTCGATCACCGCCCATGCCGCCGACGTGGGCGACAACGCCGACACCCTGGAGGCCACGGTCGAGGGATCGGGAACGACCATCGCCTTCAACGCCCGCTACCTGATCGACGTGCTCGCCAACCTGGGCGCCGAACAGGCGGCGCTCGAGCTCTCCGGTCCGCTGGCGCCCGGCGTGGTGCGGGGCGTCGGCAAGGACGACTACGTCCACGTCATCATGCCCGTCCGCACGGCGTCCTGACCGCCTCCGGACCGATGCTGGCGCCATGCGCCTGACCCGCCTCAGCCTGACCGACTTCCGTGGCTACCCCGAGGCGGAGCTGCACCCCGATCCCGGCCTGACGATCGTGGCCGGCCCGAACGGCGCCGGCAAGACCAACCTGCTGGAGGCGGTCCACGTCGCCATCACCGGCCGCTCCCACCGCACCACTGCCGATCACGAGCTGGTGCGCCACGGGCAGCCGTTCGCGCGCGTGCGCCTGGACCTGGCCGCGGAGGACGGTGGCCCGCCGGCGACGATCGAGCTGGTGATCCCGGGCGAGACCGCGCCGCCCGAGGTGCGCAAGCGGCTGACCGTCAACGGGGTCGCGCGTCGCGCGTCGTCGGTGAGCGAGACCGCGCGATCGGTGCTGTTCCGGCCGGAGGAGATGCTGCTGCTGATCGGCTCGCCTGGCGAACGACGACGCTTCCTGGACGGGATCCTGGCGCAGCGCGACCGACGCGTGGCGCACGACCTGGCCGAGCTGGTGCGGGTCCTCGCCCAGCGCAACGCCCTGCTGCGGGCCATTCGGCGCGAGGAGGCGACGGACGAGGGCCTCGGCTTCTGGGACGAGCAGCTGGCCCAGGTGGGCGCTCGGGTCATGGCCGCCCGGCTGCGGCTGGTGCGCGAGCTGGGGGAGCGGATCCCCGACCTCCACGACGCGGTTGCCCCGCCAGACGAGGGCGATGCTGGCGTTGAGCTCACCTATCTCGACACCCTCAAGGACGCCTGGCCCGACCGGCCGGCCGGCGCGGATCCCGAGGCGCTGGTGCCTGCCTTCCGCCGCCGGATCGCCGACGCGCGCCAGAAGGAGATGTGGAACGGCGTCAGCCTGATCGGGCCGCAGCGCGACGATCTGCGGGTGGCGCTGCGCGGACGGGACGTGGCCACCCACGCCAGCCGCGGGCAGCAGCGCACGATCATCGTGGCCCTGAAGCTGGCCGAGCGGGACCTGCTGGGCGCCGAGGACGCGCCCGCGCCGATCGTGCTGCTGGACGACGTGTTCAGCGAGCTGGACCACGACCGCGCCGAGCGGACGCTCGACCTGCTGCTCGATCGCGGCCAGGTGCTGGTCACCACCGCCGACCTGGGACTGCTGCCCGCCGGCCGGCGCCAGCGCGTGCCGGTCTGGCAGGTGGGCGCCGGTGAGCTGCGGCGCTCACCGCGCGTGGCCTAGGCTGGGCGGCAGCATGAGCAATCAGGCAGAGGAAGCGGCCGTGGCGGTCCAGCGCGCCCTGCTGACCTGCATGGGGCCGGGCGCCGCCGAACAGCTGGCGAGCGCTCAGCTGCGGCTGGCGTGGCAGGAGACGGTGGAGGCGGCCGGCCTGACGCGCGGCACGCTCAGCAGCCGGTTGGTCGACCATTCGAACGGCGTGGCCCGGATCGAGGCCTCGGAGGCAATCCTGGCCCAGGAGCTCACCCTGCGCTCCGAGGCCCTGGTTTACGCCGTAAACAAGCGGCTGCACGGTCGGCCGGGGGCGACTATCGAGCTGCGACGACTGGCTATTTCGGTTGGTCGTGGAGGCCGGGAGCGCTCCCTATAATCCCCGGCAGTGCGGCACGCGTGGTTTGCCGCTGAGCGCCGCAGGTAGCCGATGAGCAGCCGATTGGCCACCCGACTTGGGCTGCCGGCGTCCGAGGATCGGCTCCCGGGCGCCATGGACCACGTGCGTTTCCACGAGCCGGCAACCGGTTCGCTGGTCCGCACCAAGGGCAGCCTCTTCCTGCTGGCGCAGATGACCGGTGGTGACGCCCACCTGGCGCGCGCCGCCGGCGATGCGCTCGAGCAGCTGCAGCACGACTACTACTACGACCTGTCGGCCGGCTCGCTGGG
>DATBRW010000135.1:0-12296 GCA_036560125.1 Candidatus Limnocylindria bacterium | reverse complement strand
GCCTGCGAGATCGCCGCGTTGCTCGTCCAGGACCGGGCGCTCGCCGCTGGGCCGTTTGTCGACGACGACTACCGGGCGCGCCGGGCCAACGCCCTGGTCATCGCGGTCCAGTGCGTGCGCGCCGGCGCGACCTGCTTCTGCACCTCGATGGGAACTGGACCCGAGATCACCTCGGGCTACGACCTGGTGCTGACCGAGCTGGACGACGGTTTCACGCTGAGCGCCGGCAGCCAGGAGGGGGTGCGGCTGCTCGAGCAGCTGCAGCCGGAGCCGGCGACCGAGGATCACTCCGCCGCAGTGACTGCCGGAGTGGCGGCCTGCAGGGCACAGATGGACAGTCAACCTGGCGTCGCAGCCGAGGGGCTGGCCGAGCGACTGATGGACCGGCTCGACAATCCCCGCTGGATCGACGTCGCCGATCGGTGCCTGGCCTGCGCCAACTGCACCATGGTGTGCCCGACGTGCTTCTGCACCAGCGTGGGCTCCGTCTCCGACCTGGACGGCGCGACCACGATCACCGAACGGCGCTGGGACTCCTGCTTCAACGGCGACTTCGCCAAGGTGGCGGGCGGCAATTTCCGGCCCCGTCGCCAGGACCGCTACCGCCAATGGCTGACCCACAAGTTCGCGACCTGGCACGAGCAGTTCGGCACCTCCGGCTGCGTGGGCTGCGGTCGCTGCATCACGTGGTGCCCGGTTGGCATCGACGTGCGCGAGGAGCTGTCCGTGATCGCGCCACCGTATGAGGAGGCTCCCGCGCCAGCCGTGGCCCAGAGCCACGTCGGTTTGGCCGAGCTGCCCGTCATCAGTGTGCCAGCCAGCGTCACCACGCCGCCGGAGCGGCACTCCGATTATGTGATCGCTACCGTCCAAAGCGTGTCCGCCGAGACGGTGGACACCTTCACGCTGCGATTCCGCCCGGCGGACGATGCGCTGCTCGCGGCCCAGCCCGGCCAGTTCGTGATGGTGGAACAGCCAGGTTTCTCGCCGTTGCCCATCTCCGTCTCGCGGGTGGCGGACGGGGACCTGTGGCTCACGATTCGCGCTGCGGGGGCGGCGACCCAGGCGGCGGTGGCGCTGCAGCCGGGTGCCCAGGTCGGCCTGCGCGGACCGCTGGGCCGCGGCTGGCCCATGGACCGCGCCCTTGACCGCGACGTGGTGGTTGTCGCCGGCGGCATCGGCCTGGCACCTTTGCGCCCCGTCATTGATGCGCTCCTGGGGCAGCCCGACCGATTCGGTGACCTCCTGCTGGCCTACGGTGCCCGGACTCCCGCCGACCGCCTGTACCTGGGCGAGCTCGACTCGTGGCGGGCGGCAGGCATCGAGGTGGGCGAGATCGTCGACCGGGCAGGCCCGGAGTGGCTCGGACAGGTGGGTGTCGTCACCCAGCTGCTGGATCGCCGCGACTTCCGCGGGCGACAAGCGGTGGCGCTCGTCTGCGGGCCGGAGCGCATGATGCAGGCCACGGTCAGCGCCCTGCGCACGGCGGGCATCACGCGCCGGCGGATCTTCGTTTCCATGGAACGTCACATGGACTGTGGCGTCGGCATCTGCGGCCACTGCCAGCTGGGACCGTTCTTCGTCTGCCGCGACGGGCCAGTCTTCTCGGTGGCCGAGCTCGGCGATCTCTTCGGGCGGGAGGGCATCTGATGGCCTCCGAGACGACCCGCCAACGACCGCGAGTCGGCGTGGTCAAGCTCGCATCCTGCGACGGATGCCAGTTGACGCTGCTGGACCTGGAGGATCAGTTGCTCCCGCTCACGGAGCGCTTCGACCTGATCGAATTCCCAGAGGCCACCTCGCGTCGCTCGGAGGGACCCTACGACGTGCTGCTGGTGGAGGGATCGGTCAGCACGCCAGAGCAGGCAGAGGAGATCGTGCAGCTGCGGGCGCGCACGCGCACGCTGGTGACCATCGGTGCCTGCGCCAGTGCGGGTGGCATCCAGGCCTTGCGGAACTGGGCGGATGAGCCGGCATGGCGGTCCGCCGTCTACCCGACTCCGGAGTACGTCAGCTCGCTGGCCACCAGCACGCCGGTCGCCGAGCACGTGCAGGTCGATGCCGAGCTGCGCGGCTGCCCGATCGACCCGGGCCAGCTGCTGGAACTGCTCACCGCCCTGCAGATCGGTCGGCGGCCACAGCTTTCGGGCGAATCGGTCTGCCTGGAATGCAAGCGACGCGGCAACGTCTGCGTCCTGGTGGCCGGCGGCCAGCCGTGCCTGGGACCGGTGACCCAGACCGGCTGTGGCGCCATCTGCCCGGCCTATGGTCGCGCCTGCTACGCCTGCTTCGGACCGCGCGAGCAGGCGAACGTGGACAGCCTGCACGAGTGGCTGGGCCGGGACCGCCAGCTGATCCAGGTCGACACCCTCTTCGCGGGCTTCAACGCCTGGAGCCCGCCGTTCCGCGAGCCGGCGGCGCGCGCCGTCCGCGCCGCACATCCGGCGGGTGACGGCGATGCATGAGTCGGGGGAGATCGACTACAGCGTCCGCCAGCTGACGCGCGTCGAAGGAGAAGGGCGGCTCACGATCCAGCTGCGCGATGGTGCCGTGGCCGAGGCGCACCTCGAGATCTTCGAGGCGCCCCGGTACTTCGAGCGACTCGTGGTGGGCCGGACAGGCGACGAGGTCGTCGATATCGTCGCGCGAATCTGCGGCATCTGCCCGGTGGCGTACCAGATGTCGGCGGTGCACGCCTTCGAGCGCCTCTTCGCGGTCGCTCTGGATCCTGAGGTGCGGCGCCTGCGACGTCTCTTCTACTGCGGCGAGTGGATCGAGAGCCATGCGCTGCACATCTACCTGCTCCATGCGCCCGACTTCCTCGGTTATCCGAGCGCGGTCGAGATGGCGGCCGATCACCCCGGCCTGGTTGAGCGCGGCCTCCGGATCAAGAGGCTGGGGAACCGGATCGTGGCGCTCATCGGTGGGCGCGCGATCCATCCGGTCAGCGTCAGGGTCGGCGGTTTCTCACGAGCCCCGCGACGCGCGGAGCTGGACGCGCTGCGTGAGGAGCTGGCGACCGCCCTGGAGGACGCGCTGGAGACGGTGCGCTGGGCGGCCAGCCTGCCGCCGCCGGATTACACGCGCGAGCCGCGGCTGGTCGCACTGCGGCATCCGACCGAGTACCCAATGAACGACGGGCGGATCGTCTCGACCGATGGGCTGGACCTCGACCCGGCCGACTGGCCCGATGCCTTCGCCGAAGAGCAGGTCAGCTGGTCGAACGCCCTGCAGGCGCGCGCCCGGGACGGCGTGCCGTACCTGCTGGGTCCCACGTCGCGCGTCGTCCTCGCCGGGGACACGCTGCACCCGACCGCGCGAGCCGCGCTGGAGGCGACCGGTCTTGGCGACGAGCTGCGGACCAGCGTCTTCCGCAGCATCGTCGCGCGCAGCGTCGAGCTGGTGCACGCGCTGGCGGAGGCAGCGGACCAGGTCGAGGCCTATCGCGAACCCGACCTTCCGCTGGCCCCATGGACGCCGCGCGCCGGGATCGCTGCCTGGGCGACCGAAGCGCCGCGAGGCCTGCTCTACCATCGCTACCAGGTCGGCGATGATGGAACTGTCGAGCACGCGCAGATCGTGCCGCCCACCAGCCAGAACCAGGCGGCGATCGAGCACGACCTGACCGCCTTCGCCCCACGCGTCATCGACCTGCCGCACGACGCGGCCACTCGTCAGCTCGAGCAGCTCATCCGCAGCTACGACCCCTGCATAAGCTGCGCGACTCACTTCCTGGACGTGCGAGTCGAAGGCCGGTGACCGCCGTGCGCAAGGTCGAGCTCCTGGTCTGCGGCGATCTTCTCCGCGGCGACGACGGCGTCGGAGCTGCCGTGGTTCGCGGCATTGCACCGGACGTGGCGGAAATGGCCAGCGTCCGAGCAGTCGGCCAGCTCATGCCTGACGACCTGCTCTCGCAGGCCGGCCCGGTCATCGTCGTCGACGCGGTGCACGGGCCACCACCCGGGGAGCTGGTCGACGTTGACCTGGCGGAGGTCCAGCACGTGGCGGATAGCATCGTTCCGTCCTCTTGCCATGCGCTCCCCCTACCCATGGTCATCGGGATCGCCCGCCACCTCGCGCCAGGCCCGCTCGAGGGGCGCTTCATCGGTGTCGCCGGTCGGGAATGGGAGATCGGCAGCGACCTGTCGCCGGAGACCGCCGCCGGCGTGGGCGCGGCTGCCGTACTGGTCGAGACCTGGATCCGACAGTTCGCGGCAGGATCGGTGGTCGCCTGAACCATGTGCCTGACGATGCCTGCCCGCGTGGTCGAGCTCGACGGGGCCTGGGCCGTGGTCGAGCAGGATGGCATTCGCCGACGCGCGTCAACACTTCCCGCCCCTGACGTGCAAAGCGGCGACTGGGTGATCGTGGCCGCCGGCAGCGTGATCAGGATCGTTCCACCCGAGGTCGCGGCCGAGATCTCGAAAGCAATCTCCATCATCGACGGTGACGACCCGCCGCGCACGGAAGGAGACAACCCATGATCCGGTGGCTCCGCGCAGTCGACGCGTCACCGTCTCGCGTTCAGCTCGGACTCAGTCTGGCAGCGATGACTGCCCTCATCAGTGGCATCTCGATCTTCGTCAACGCCCAGGCCACGCAAGAGGTCGGTCCCCCCGCCGTATTCACCACGCTCAAGAACGGTGTGGCGGCGCTCCTTCTGATCGGGATCGCAACAGCCGCCAGGGCGCCCGCGCCACCTGCGCGCAGCCTGCCTGGCCTGTTGGCGATCGGTGTCATCGGCGGCAGCGTGCCGTTCATCCTGTTCTTCACCGGCCTGGCCGAAGCGACGGCGCCCGGCGCGGCGGTGATCCACAAGACATTGTTCGTGTGGGTTGCCGTGCTGGCCGTCGTGTTCCTCAAGGAGCGGCTCGGCGCCCTACAGATCGGTGCCCTGGCCGTGCTGCTGATGAGCACCTTCCTGATCCAGCCGCCGAGCGGCGTGTCGTGGGGCGGGGGTGAAACGCTGATCGCCGTGGCGACCGGCTTCTGGGCCGTGGAGGTGATCATCGCCAAGCGCGTGCTGGCGGACGTCGCCTCGCCCGTCGCCGCGGCTTCGCGGATGTCGATCGGCTTGGTGCTGCTGGTCGCCTATCTCGCCTTCACCGGCCAGCTGCCTGCGGTCTTCACGCTTGGCGCCGGGCAATGGGCCTGGGTGCTGGGCACGGGCGTGCTGCTGACCGGATACGTGGCGACGTGGTACGCGGCGCTGCAACGCGCGCCGGCCAGCGCAGTGGCTGCCGTGCTGACCTTGGGCCTGCCGATCACCGCCGCTCTTCAGCTGCTCGCCAATGGGCAGGTGCCGGCGCCGACGGCGGTCGTGGGCTACGGGGCGGGCGTGCTGGCCGTGTTGGCCCTGGCTTGGGTGGCGCTCGTTCGGCGCCGGGCGCTCGCGACGACCGCCTGAGCAGGATGCCGGCCGCGACGCAGTCCCCGTCCCTGAATCGCCCGACCAGCGGGCCGACCCTCTTCGCGCGCTACGCGTACCCGCCGAACCGGCTCGGCCTGTGCGGACCCGACGATGCGCCGGCGCTGCGCGACGGCGCGATCGAACGAGCGGACGACGAGCTGCGGCATCTCGCGACACGATTCGAGGGTGCATTCCCGTATCTGGAGCTCATCGCTCGTGAGAACGGACTCGCCGATCCCCTGGACCGCCGCGTGGTCGAGGGCTACTGGCTGGGGAACGAGTTGACGGCCAGGGTCCGGACACCCGCGCTGGCCCGCAGCCTGCACGAGCGCTTTGCTGGTCGCATGGGGCGGCGCAGTTGGGAGTGGTTGGAGCGATCGGTCGGCGGCGGATCGCGGCCGATCCACGCGTTTCACGTCATGGAGATCTTCCCGCGCGCGGGCCTCATGCGGGGTGGCGGTGACGATCTGCCGTTGCTGGCCACGATGGATGCCTGTCGCATTCGCTGGGGCACGCTCGTCTCGATCACGGGCGATGAGCTGGTCGTCAGCGCACCTCACCTCGAGCTTGCCGCCGGCAAGCTGCGCATCGGCCCGCCGCGGCTCGACACCGTCACCGGCTGGTGGGACGCCGATGGGCCATTGGGTGGCATTCAGATCGGGGAGCCGGTGTCGCTCCATTGGGGCTGGGCCTGTGATCGGCTGAGGCCGCCGCAGCTCCGACGCCTGACGCGCTGGACGGAATCGGCCATCGCCATCGCCAACCAGACCATCTGACGTCAGCGCCCGCGCGCTCCGCGCGATCGGGACAAATGGCCCCGGAAACGCAGACGTTCAGCACTCGCACCGATCGCGTCTCGACGAGGACGATGCTCAAGAGAGAGCAAGAACCGGCGTCCGCCGAGAGGAGTGAGTGATGGAACGATCATGGCGTTTCGTCTTCGTCGCGGTGTCTGTTGCAGGGATTTGGGTCAGCGTTCTGTTGGCCAGCCTGCTGGCGCCCAACCTGGTGACTGGATCGCAGCATGAAAGCATCCCGCTGGTGGCGATGACCAGCTGGCTGTGGGGGCTGTGCGCCACGGGCTTCGTCCTGTTGGCGGGGCTGTCTCACACCAGCCGGCGCGAGCATTGGATCGGCGCGGCAACGGCCATGGTCGTGATCTGGGCAGTGATCGCCGTGTTGAGCATCTATGCACCGGTGCTCGTTACCGGCACGGATCCGACGCGCATCCCATTGGTTGCGCTGCTCAGCCCGATCGCCGGCGTCATCGCGACGGGCTATGTCTGCATCTTCGCCGCGCTGGCGGCGGAGGAGCCAGTGGTCGAGAGAAATGCCAGCGGGGTCACGATCGACGTGCTGCGGCACGGAGCCTCCAGCTAGATCGATCGCGACCCGGTCAGTCAACGTGCGGGGTGGCGGCGCCCACCTTGCACCTCATGGAGGAATTCCAATGGTTACCAAGGAACTCGACGTCGCCGAGGTGGCTCGGCATTCGGTCAATGGCAATCCCATCGATGCATTGCTCGATCGGCTGATCGAGCGCGTGGGCGGGCGTGCGAGCGTGCAGGCGGTCTTCGGGGAGCCGATCCAGCGCGGCGATCTGACCGTCGTGCCCGTCGCCAAGGTGCGCTGGGCATTCGGTGGGGGAGCGGGCACCGGCCCGGCCGAGACGGAAGCGTCCGGCTCCGGCGCGGGCGGCGGCGTGATGGCCGATCCGGCCGGCTACCTCGAGATCCGGGGAGACGAGGCGCGCTTCCGCCCGATCGGTCCTGCGTTCCCGAGCCCGGCGCTCGTGATCGCCGGCGGCCTCACAGCCGCCATCGTCTTTGGCGCGCTAGCCCGCCTGGTCAAGCGCTGAGCAGTTCGAGAACGGGAGGCCAACGGTCCGTCACGCGGTCGCGGGGAATGTTGCCAAGAGGTTGGCGCAGGCCCGGCGGCTGCGTGACGCGTCCTGGTTCTAGAGCCGGACCCTGGGCGGGAGGGCGCGGTCGAAGGTGTGGACCGTGTCGATGAACCGGACGATGCCCCGCTTGTAGCTCATCAGCAGCGAGTGGGTCCGCGCGCCGCCGCCGAAGAAGCGGACGCCCTGCAGCAGCTCGCCGTCGGTCACGCCGGTGGCCGAGAAGACGACCTCCTCCCCCGACGCCAGGTCGTTGGTGAAGTAGACGCGCTCCGTGTCGTCGACGTCCACGCCCATGTTCCGGGCACGCTCGCGCTCCTCCTTTGAGCGCCAGGCGAAGGTGCCCTGGATCTCGCCGCCCAGGCACTTCAGGGCTGCCGCGGTGAGCACGCCCTCCGGCGCCCCGCCGATCCCCATCACCGCGTGCACGCCAGTGCCGGAGACGGCAACGCTGATGCCCGCGGTCAGGTCGCCGTCGGAGATGAGCTTGATCCGCGCCCCGGTGGCCCGCACGTCGGCGATCAGCTGCTCGTGCCGCGGCCGGTCCAGGATCACCACGGTGATGTCCCACGGCCCGCGGCCCAGCCGTTCGGCGATGGTGCGGATGGTGGTCTCGACCGGATCGGTGATCGACACGTGGCCCACGACCTGCGGTCCCACGATCAGCTTGCGCATGTACGTGTCCGGCGCGTGCAGCAGGCCGCCCGGCTCGGCGGCGGCCAGCACGGCGGTGGCGTTGGGGCTGCCGGTGGCGACCAGGTTGGTCCCCTCCAGCGGGTCGACCGCGATGTCGACCTCGACCGCGGCGTCCGGGTTGCCCACCTTCTCGCCGATGTAGAGCATGGGCGCCTGGTCGCGCTCGCCCTCGCCGATGACGATGGTGCCGGAGATCTCCGACTCCTCCATGGCGCGGCGCATCGCTTCCACGGCGGCGCGGTCGGCGGCATCGCGGTCACCGCGGCCCATCAGACGAGACGCGGCGATGGCGCCCGCCTCGGTGGCGGCAACAGCCTCGCCGGCGATCAGCTTGTCCATCTAGTCCATCGGCCCCGTGCGATCAGTGACGGAAGTGGCGCCGCCCGGTGAAGACCATCGCCATGTGATGGCGATCGGCCACCTCGATGGCCATCTCGTCCCGGATGCTGCCGCCTGGCTGGATGATGGCCGTGACTCCGGCTTGCGCCGCGATCTGGATTCCATCGGGGAAGGGGAAGTAGGCGTCGGAGGCCATGACGGAGAGCGGTGCGCGCTCGCCCGCCTTGCGGAGGGCCACTTCCACGCTCACGACGCGTGACGGCTGGCCCGCGCCCATGCCCACCATGGCGTGCTTCTTGGCCAGCACGATGGCGTTCGACTTCACGTGCCGCACGGCGCGCCAGGCGAAGAGCAGGTCGGTCAGCTCCTCCAGCGTGGGGCGACGCTGGGTCACCACCTGCAGCTTGTTGCGGTCCTCCTCCAGGTTGTCGAAGGTCTGGACCAGGAGCCCGCCGCCGATGCGCTTGAAGTCGAAGTTGCCGATCCCCATTTCCGGATCGTCGTGGTCATCCGGCGGGACCTCGATGATCTCGAAGCCCTTCTTGGTTCTGAGGATCTCCAGGGCTTCGGGGGTGTAGCCCGGAGCCACGATGGCCTCGAAGAAGCCGGGCCGGATGGCACGGGCGGCCTGCTCGTCCACGACCCGATTGGCACCGATGATTCCGCCGTACGCACTGACGGAGTCGCCCTCCAGGGCCAGGCGGAACGCCTCCGCCAGGTCCACGACGCTCGCCAGGCCGCAGGGATTTCCATGCTTGACGATCGTGACGGCTGGCGTCTTGAAGTCGCTGGCGATGGCCCAGGCAGCGTCCAGGTCCAGCAGGTTGTTGAAAGAGAGGTCCTTGCCGGCGATCTGCCGCGCGCGGCTGATGCTGGTGCGGAACTGGGCGGGATCGGCGTAGAAGGCGCCGAGCTGGTGCGGATTCTCGCCGTAGCGCAGGTCCGCCTTCTTCTCGACCACCAGGGTGAGGCGGCTGGGGAAGAGGGTGCCGGCCTGCTGGTTGAGGTAGCTGGCGACCTGCGCGTCGTAGGCGGCGGTGAGGGCGAAGGCCTCGGCGGCCAGCTTCTGTCGTGTCTCCGGACTGACGGTGCCCTGTGCCTTGAGATCCCTGAGGACCGATGCGTACTGGGTCTTGTCGCTCACTGCGGCCACACCCGGGAAGTTCTTGGCCGCTGCTCGCAGGAGCGCCACGCCGCCGATGTCGATCTGCTCCAGCGCCTGGTCGAGCGTGGTTTCCTGGTTGCGCACCGTCTCGGCGAAGGGGTAGAGGTTCACGACCACCAGGTCGATCTGCTCGACCCCATGCTCGGCCAGCTGGGCGAGGTGGTCCGGCTGATCTCTACGGGCCAGGAGGGCGGCGAAGATGTTCGGGTGGAGGGTCTTGACGCGCCCGCCCAGGAGCTCTGGCGAGTCGGTCAGTTCGGCGACGGGATTGACCTCGATCCCGTTCTCACCCAGGTGGCGGCGCGTGCCGTCGGTGGCGTAGCACTCGATGCCGGCCTCTTTCAGGCCGCGCGCGAGCTCGACGATGCCTTCACGGTCCGAGACGGAGAGGAGAGCGCGCAATAAGGCGACCTCGAGAGGGATGGCGCTGGACGGGGTGAGGCTCGGCGTCCGGTCTGCGTGCTGCCTCGGAACCCCAGTATAGCCTTGGCTGTTTCCGCTTTGTGCCTGCGCGGTCGATGGGGCTGGATGTCACCCCTCAGACGGGTCTTGCAGCCCTTGTGGACCACACCCATGCGAGTGAGCCTATTGCTGGATGAGTTTGATGTGGACTCTTCACGAAGGAGGTGAGCAGAAATGCTCGTGCTATGGGAATGGGATGTCGGCATGAACGGCTGGGAGGCGCTCCTGCTGGTTGCCGGCGCCGCGGTGATCGCGGCAGTGCTCCAGAACGTTGGTCGTCCGGGCTCCGGCTATGAGTGGATCTTCACCTTCATCGCCGCCCTGGCCGGTGGCTGGCTTGGCAGCGAGGCGTTCGCCAACCTCAGCACCTGGGGCCCGACAATTCAGGGCCTGTACCTCGTGCCGGCGCTGATCGGCGCGGTGGTCCTGGGCGTGCTGGTCGATGCAGCGGTGCGCTACATCTCCAGTGGCAGCTACGTGGCTCCGCACGCCCCGCAGGGCGTCTAGCGACTCGACGAGTCAACAACTCGGCGGCGGTTGCCAGCTTTGGTGGCCGCCGCCGTTCCGTACTGGAGGTGCTCCATGCATGCATTGGTCGTCTATGAGTCACTGTGGGGCAACACCGCAGCTGTCGCTCGTGCCATTGCCGATGGCCTCGGCGATGGAGCGGACGCGGTGACCCCCGACCAGGTCAGCAAAGCGATGGTGGAGGGTGCAGACCTGATCGTGGCGGGTGCCCCCGTATTCGGCTTCAGCCTGCCGACCGAGAAGCTCCGCGAGGCGATCTCACGCGATGAGGCGGATGCCCCGTCGCCGCCGGACCTGTCGCATCCGTCGCTTCGCAGCTGGCTCGACTCCATTCCGCCGGGTCACGCCCGCGCGGCGGCATTCGAGACTCGGATCTGGTGGTCCCCGCGAGGAGCGACGGGCGACATCGAGAAGAAGTTCACGAGCGCCGGCTATGAGCCGATTGCCAAGGCGCAGAAGTTCGTCGTTCGAGGCAAGTACGGCCCGCTGAGGGAGGGCGAGCTCGAGCGCGCGCGTGCGTGGGGCGCGTCGCTCCGGCAGACACTCGCCGCCTGATCTCAATCGATTGCCCAGCGCGTTTGTCGCTGCATGGGACCAGACCGATAGCCTGCTAGACTCCGCGCCCGATGGCCCAGCTCTTCGATCCGTTCACGCCAATCGGTTTCGAGAACCTGTTCACACTGATGTGGGCGGGGGCGATCGTGATCGTGATCGGCGCGATCCTGGTGTATACGACCGCGCAGCGCCGATACCGCCGCTACCCGGCCATCCTGGCGCTGCACGAGTGGATCTTTTGGGCGATCGTGGTGACGTGGGGCCTGGTACCGCTGCTGGCCGTCATCCACGTCCCGCTCCTGTTGATCATGCTGATCGTGATCCCCGGCATGGCGGTCGCGCTGTGGGCGACGTTCTTTAAGTTCCCGCCGATCATCGCCGCCATGAACGACGAGATCCGGCGCCAGCGCTTCGTGCCGCCACCGCGTCGCAGCGAGGGCGCTCGACCCCGCCCGACTCCCGCCGGACGCCGCCGCCGGCACCGCTAGCGCCGAGCGCCGATCGCCGCCGCGTCACGGCCGGTGCGCCGCGCATTGACAACTGGCGCCGTTGGCGGATAGTGATGCCATGAGTGACGCCTTCGATGGCGCAGGCAAGCCCTTCAAGGGCCCGTCCTTCAAGGCTGGGATCTTCATCGTGCTGGGGATCGTCATTGCGATGTTCGTGATCTGGAACCTGGCCAGCTGGGGCATGGAGCTGCTGGACGTCAACGGCCCGGCAGACATGCCGAGAGTCCCCTGACGCCGGATGAGTGATCCGTTCGATGGCGCCGGCGAGCCCTACAAGGAGCCATCCGGCCGCGCGGGGATCCTGATGGTGGTGGGCGTGATCATTGCGCTCGTCGTGATCGCCCTGCTGATCAACTGGGGCGTCAGCGAGTTCACCTAAGGGCCATGCAGGAGGTCAGCCGGTCGAGTCTCCGGCGCCTCTCGCATCGCCGCCTTCGGCATCGGCCGCTAGGTCTGGGTCGCGAGCACCTTCACCGCACCGGTGTGGAACCGGACGCACAGCTGCGTCTTGCCCGATCCGTTGTCCCGGATGAAGAGCCGCGCACGGTTACCGCCCGGTGCCGTCGGTGTCCCGATCTCGACCATCTCCATGTAGCGGCTGGCCAGGACCCGTCCGTCAAAGAATCCCGCCCATCCGGTGCTCGACTCGCCATGGATGCCGTGGCCCTCTGGGCTGTTGCCCCAGACACCTTTGCTGGCCGAGTCCTGCGAGGCATGGCCGAAGACGCCGGT
>DATBRW010000134.1:0-3353 GCA_036560125.1 Candidatus Limnocylindria bacterium | reverse complement strand
GCAGGGGCATTACACGCCCGGCTCGATCATGAAGATCGTCACCGCCGCCGCCGGACTGGAGACCGGCGCCATCACGCCGCAGACGACCTTCCCGGACCAGCCGCGCCAGGAGACCGAGGGCTTCGTGGTCGATGGCTTCCGGGTGCTGGAGCACGATCTAAGCCCGGTCCAGCCGGCGCTGTGGGCGCTGTCGGAGGCGCTGCAGGTGTCGAGCAACGTCTTCTTTGCCCACGTGGGCCTGGAGGTCGGCGCGGAGGCGTACCTGGACCAGGCGCGGGCATTTGGCTTCTGCTCCGGCCTGGCCATCGGTGACGCCGACCGTCCGCTGCCGGTGGCGGCGTCCTATGTGACGACGCCGCAGGACGGGGACTGCGCGCCATTCAGCGATCGCGCGGAGCTGGCCCAGGCCTCCTTCGGCCAGGGGCGAGTCAGCGTCACGCCGGTGCAGATGGCGTTGGTGGCGGCGACCATCGCCAACGACGGTGTCATGCCTGCGCCCTACGTGGTGCGCGACATCCGAGCCCATGCCGGCCGGCCGACCCGCGGTCCGAGCGACCAGGTGCTCGAGACGCTGTCGCCGCCCGAAGGCACGCGCGTCGTCAGCTCCGGGACCGCGTCCCACGTGCGCTCCGCCATGGTGGATGCGGTCGAAGGTCCGTTGGGTCGCCTCTACGCCGGCGCGGGCGCGGTGAGCAACTTCGGTGTGCCCGGGGTGCGGACCGCCGGCAAGACGGGCACTGCCGAGCTGGGGCCCGGCCGCGAGCCGCACTCCTGGTTCATCGGCTTCGCCCCGGCGCAGGGCTCGGCCACGCCGGCGATCGCGGTGGCCGTCATCGTGGAGGGCGGTGGCTCAGGCTCGGGTCGCGCGGCGCCGATCGGCGGGGCGGTGATGGCGGAATGGCTGAAGATCCTGGGCGCGGGTGGCTGACGGCACCGCATCGGCTCCGAACGCGTCTGGAAGATTGAACAGGATCAGGCCCTGAACCACTCTGTAACGGGGTGGGGTATTGTGAAGTGCAGGGTGCCACCCTCACGAGCCCCATCCAGACGAAGGATCTCGAACGTCACATGGTGAAGAACGTCCAGGAGCCGGCAGAGCGCGTCGTCGCCAACGTCGAGCGCGTTATCGTCGGCAAGCACGTCGAGGTCCGGATGGCCCTCGTCGCCCTCCTCTGCGAAGGCCACATCCTGATCGAAGACGTGCCGGGCGTCGGCAAGACGATGCTGGCCAAGGCTGTCTCGAAGAGCATCGGCTGCAGCTTCCGTCGCATCCAGTTCACCCCAGACCTGCTGCCGTCAGACGTGACCGGCCTCTCCATCTTCAACCAGAAGACCCAGGAGTTCGAGTTCCGGCCGGGACCGATCATGGCGCAGGTGGTGCTGGCCGACGAGATCAACCGAGCCACCCCCAAGACGCAGTCCGCGCTGCTGGAGTGCATGGAGGAGCGGCAGGCCACCATCGACGGCACCACCTACCCGATGCCGTCCCCGTTCCTGGTCATCGCCACCCAGAACCCGATCGAGTACGAGGGCACCTTCGCCCTGCCGGAGGCGCAGCTCGATCGGTTCATGCTCCGCCTCCGCCTTGGCTATCCGAAGGCGATGGAGGAGATCGTCATCCTGGACGAGCAGAAGCGCCTGCACCCGATCGACGACCTGCGCCAGGTCCTGGACCTGGAGGAACTGCGCCAGATGCAATCAGGGATCAAGGAGATCTACGTCGACCAGACCGTGGCCGAGTACATCGTCCGGCTGGTCACCGCCACACGCGAGCATCCGGACGTCTACCTGGGAGCGTCGCCGCGCGGTTCCCTGAACCTGTACCGCTCGGGCCAGGCGCTGGCAGCGCTGGAGGGCCGCGACTACGTCATCCCCGACGACATCAAGCAGCTGGCCGTGGCCGTCCTGGCGCATCGCCTGATCATCAAGAGCCAGGCCTCGCTGCGCGAGATCGATCCCGATTCGATCGTGCGCGAGATCCTGGCCCAAGTGCCAATCGGCGAGGCAAGCAGCGCTACGGCAGGTCCGGTCTAGCGCACGTCGGTAGCGAGGTCCAGCGGCAAATGGGCAGCCTGGCGAAACAGCTGCGGTTCGTGTTCCTCGGCACCGTGCTGGTGGTAGCTGCCTTCAGCACGGGCATCAGCTTCCTCTTCTTCCTGGTCTACCTGCTGGGCGGCCTGCTGCTGGCGGCATGGCTGTACGCACGGCGCGGCCTGCAGGGATTGCGTGCCGGCTACCACGTGCTGAACCCCCGCGCCCAGGTGGGCGAGGTCCTGCAGGCCGTCTACCGCCTCGACAACGAGACCGGTTGGGGCAAGCCATGGGTGGAGCTATGGAACGACTCGACCCTGCCGGCGCCGCTGCCGGGCCGGGTGATCGGGGTCGCCGCGCGCGGCAGCCGGCAGTGGCTGGCCAAGGTCACGTTGCTGCGCCGTGGCTCGTATCGGCTCGGCGCCCTGCGCGTGCGCACGGGCGATCCGTTCGGCCTGTTCACCAGCGAGATGGTGGTGGGCCAGCCAACGTGGGTCGTCGTCTTTCCGAAGGTGCACGAGCTGCCGCACTGGCGCCTTCCGCCGTCGCCGGTCGACGGCACCGCGCCGTCACGTCGCCGCTTCGAGGCGGCCAGCCCGCTTGTCAGCAGCATCCGGCCCTACGTGCATGGCGACGCCATCAACCGCATCCATTGGCTCTCCAGCGTGCGTCATTCGGAGCTGCACGTGAAGGAGTTCGACCTGGAGCAGACCGCCGACCTGTCCCTGCTGCTCGACCTGGAGCGCTCCGCTCATGCCGGGGTGGGGGAGTCGGCATCGGTGGAGGCCGCGGTCAGCGCCGCCGCCTCGATTGCCGTGCAGACGCTCCAGGAGAATCGGTCGGTGGGGATGACGGTCTCGTCGCGCCGGCAGCACATCCTGACCCCGGACCGCGGCACGCGGGTCGAGCAGAAGATCCTGCACCTGCTGGCCAACGTCCAGGCCGATGGCTCCCGCCCGCTGGGCGAAGTCCTGGTTGCGTCGCTGCCGCAGCTGCGCCGCGGCATGACGCTGTGCATCGTGACCGGCTCCACCGATCGCGAGTGGGTCCGCGCCCTGGCCTCGCTGCGCCGTCGCGGGGTGGGGACGGTGGTCGTGCTGCTCGATCGCGACAGCTACGTTGGCCGCAGCGACGAGACAACGGCCGAGCTGTCGGCCGTTCGCCACGCGCTGGCGGAGTACGACATCACCTACTACCTGCTGCGCTCGGGCGACGACATCCCCGAGGTGCTGGGTGGTTCGACCGGCCGCCGCGCGTCGCGGCCGGCCGTCATGAGCCGAGAAGAGCTCCGTGCCTGAGGGACTGCGTCGCTACCTGCAGCC
>DATBRW010000133.1:0-5969 GCA_036560125.1 Candidatus Limnocylindria bacterium | reverse complement strand
AGGCAGCCGCTACGCTGCACGCATGACCTACTCCATCGTCGCGCGCGACCCGGAGACCGGCCGCTTCGGGATCGCCGTGCAGTCTCATTTCCTGGGGGTCGGCCCGGTCGTCCCGTGGCTCGAGGCGGGCGTCGGTGCGGTCGCCACCCAGGCATCGGTCAACGTGGCCCTCGGCCCGATTGGCCTGGAGCTGCTGCGGACCGGCGCGAGCGCCGAGCAGACTGTGGCCGCGCTGCTGGCCAGCGACGAGAACCCGCAGGTCCGGCAGCTGGGCGTGGTGGACGCCCAGGGCCGAGCCGCGGCGCACACCGGTTCCGAAACCATTCCTGCTGCCGGCCACCTGGTGCGTAACGGCTTCACCGTGCAGGGCAACCTGCTGCGCAACGACACGTGCTGGCCGGCCATGGCCGCCGCCTACGAGGCAGGACTGGCCGAGGGCGCGCCGTTCGTGGAACGGCTGCTGCGCGCGATGGAGGCAGCCGAGGCCGAGGGTGGGGACGTCCGCGGTCGCCAGTCGGCCGCGATCATGATCGTCGACGCCGGGCTCCATCCGCGGGCCTGGCGCGGCCGCGGCCTGGTGATGGACATGCGCATCGAGGACCACCCGGACCCGGTGCCCGAGCTGCGGCGGATCGTCACGCTGCAGCTCGCCTACGACATGCTCGACGATGACGGTGACGAGGCGAAGGCGGGCAGGAGTACCGACGAGCGCTACGCCGAGGCACGCCGCCTGGCGCCCGACGCGTACGAGCTCGTCTTCTGGAGCGCGCTGGAGCTGGCCGCCGCGGGCAACATGGACGCCGCCAGGCGCGAGATGGCGATCGCCGTGGCAGCCGATGAGAGCTGGCGACGCACCCTGGAGCACCTGGCCGAAGCCGGCCGCGAGGGCATGACGCCGGAGCGCGCGGCAGAGCTGCTGGGGGAGACCCCGAAGGCGTGAGCCTGTTCGTCCTTATCCATCGCCCCGGACCGCGCTGGCTGCCGGACGTTCCGTTCCCGGAGCAGCCGGGGATCATGGATCACATCGCGTTCATGGGGCGGCTGGACGACGAGCATCGGCTCATCCTGGGCGGCCCCTTTGACGATGAGTGGACGGGGTCGTCCGACAGCACGCCGGCCGGCATGGCGATCATCGAGGCGAGTGGCATGGAGGAAGCGGAGGTCCTGGCCGCCAGCGACGAATCGATCAAGGCCGGTCTGCTGACCGTGACCGTGCGGCCCTGGCGCCCGCGGATGGGGAGCGCCCTGCCGGACGAGTAGGCCGCTACCAGTTGGTGGCGGTGACCCGCTCCACTTCGCCAATCGACTCCAGGTAGCGCTCCACGTCGATCGCCGCCTTGCAGCCATCGCCGGCGGCGGTCACCGCCTGGCGGTAACGATGGTCGTGGACGTCGCCGGCCACGAAGACGCCTTCGATGGTGGTGTTGGTGTCGCCGTCGGCGGCCGTCTTGCAGTAGCCGCGCGGGTCCAGGTCCAGCTGACCCTTGAACAGGTCGGTGTTGGGCTTGTAGCCGATGGCCACGAACATGCCCTGCGCCGGCATGGTCGACTCCTCACCGGTGGCGGTGTCCTTCAGCGCCAGCTCGGCCACGGTCATCTCGCCGCGGACGTCGGTGACCTCCGTGTTCCAGCGGACCTCCACCTTGGGGTGGGCGAAGGCACGGTCCTGCATGATCTTGCTGCCGCGGAACTCGCCGCGCCGCACCAGGATCGTGACCTTGGAGGCGAATTTGGTCAGGAACAGCGCCTCTTCCAGGGCGGTGTCGCCACCACCCACCACGGCGACCTCCCGATCACGGAAGAAGAAGCCGTCACAGGTGGCACAGGCACTGACCCCGCGACCGCGGAACTCTTCCTCCGACGTCAGCCCCAGCCACAGGGCCGATGCGCCGGTGGCGACGATCACGGCATCCGCCAGGTACAGGTCGTCCTTGACCCACAGCTTGAAGGGCCGCTCGCTGAAGTCCACTTTGGTGGCGTCGACATCCATGATCGTCGACCCGAAGCGCTCCGCCTGCTGGCGAAAGAGCGCCATCAGCTCCGGCCCCTGGATCCCGTCCGGGAAGCCGGGGTAGTTCTCCACGTCGGAGGTGATCATCAGCTGGCCCAGCGGCGCGTTGCCGGCGAAGACGATCGGCTCCAGGTTGGCGCGCGAGGCGTAGATGGCGGCAGTGAGTCCGGCTGGTCCGGACCCGAGGATCGCGACCTTGCGGTGGCGGGTATCGGTGCTGTCGGTCTGGGCGGTTGGGTTGGGCGGCATGGTCGCGGTCATGCCGTCAGCATACCGAACTACTCAGCCTCGCCCGCCTCGTCGTCCTCGGCATCGTCCTCGTCACCCTCGTGCTCGAGGCGCTCCAGCTCCTGGTCGCGCAGGGTGGCGTCGTCGACCGGGTTCATGTCCGGGGTCAGGCCCGGCGGCTCATCCGGGTTGATCTCACGCGGGATGCGGAACAGGTCGGACATCTCCAGCTCCTTCCGGCAGCGGCTCGGGATCCTCCTTTGGCAGGGCCCTGCGCAGCGCCGACTCGAAGCCGATGGCTCCGGCTGCCTTGTCGACGACCTGGGTCATCGGGTCCTCCCGGATCATCTGCGGCAGGTGCCACGCAGGACTCGCGGTCCAGCATACGACTGGCAGGTCCGGCAGGCGATGGCGGACTGCCATGAACGCAGCCGCACCGAGCTGGTCCTGCAGTCGCCAATCCAGCACCAGGGCCGCCGGCGTGTCGTCGCGAACGGCATCCAGGCAGGCGGCTGGCGTGGCGAACACGTGCGAACGCAGGCCCAGGCTGGCGCACAGCTCCGCCGCCAGGTCGGCCAGCAGGGCATCGTCCTCCAGGATGACGACCAGCGGGGCAGCGCCATCCGTGACGGGTGCGGTCTCGTCCACGGGGTCGCTCAGGATCACGCCCACGCTCCATGCAACCGGCGTGCCCGATCGAGGCGGAGCGGGTAGCATCGAGGACGTGATCGAGCGTCGTCAGACCGCAACAGTCGACGTCGGCGGCGTCCTCATCGGCTCCGGACATCCCATCGTCGTCCAGTCGATGACGAACACCGATACCGCCGATGCCGATGCCACCGCCATCCAGGTGGCGCAGCTGGCGCATGCCGGCAGCGAGCTGGTGCGCGTCACCGTCAACAACGACGAAGCGGCGAAGGCCGTCCCCGTCATCCGCGAGAAGCTGGATCGGCTGGGCATTGGCGTGCCGCTGATCGGTGACTTCCATTACAACGGCCACTTGCTGCTGACCAAGTACCCGGCGGCCGCCGAGGCGCTCGCCAAATACCGCATCAACCCCGGCAACGTGGGCGCCAAGCGCCATGACGCGAACTTCATCCAGATCGTGGAGGTCGCGATCGCCAACGGGAAGCCGGTGCGCATCGGCGTCAACTGGGGGAGCCTCGACCAGCAGCTGCTGACCGACCTGATGAACATCAATGCCGCCCTGCCGGAGCCGCGCGACAGCCGCGACGTGATGATCGAGGCCATGGTCGAATCGGCCATGCGCTCGGCTCGGCTGGCGGAGGAGACGGGGCTCGCCCACGACCGGATCATCCTGTCGGCCAAGGTCTCCGGCGTGCAGGATCTGGTCGAGGTCTACGCACGCCTGGCCGATCAGGGCGACTACCCGCTGCACCTGGGCCTGACGGAAGCCGGCATGGGCAGCCGCGGCATCATCTCCTCGACCGCCGGCCTCTCGATCCTGCTGCAGCGCGGGATAGGAGACACCATCCGGGTCAGCCTGACGCCCGCGCCCGGTGGCGACCGCACCGAGGAGGTGCAGATCGCGCAGCAGGTGCTGCAGTCGATGGGCCTCCGCAGCTTCACGCCGCAGGTCAGCGCCTGCCCCGGCTGCGGACGAACCACCTCGACCTTCTTCCAGGAGATGGCCCGCGACATCGGCGAGTACCTGCGCGACCAGATGCCCGTCTGGCGCGAGTCTCATCCGGGCGTAGAAGAGCTGAAAGTGGCGGTCATGGGCTGCGTGGTGAACGGACCGGGCGAGTCGAAGCACGCCGACATCGGCATCAGCCTGCCGGGCACGTTCGAGGAGCCGGTGGCGCCCGTCTTCGTGGACGGGCAGCTGCGCACGACCCTGCGCGGCGACGACATCGTGCCGCGCTTCCTGGAGATCCTGGACGAGTACGTCGCGCAGCGGTATCCGGCCCGCACGCCAGAGGCGGTCTAGGGCCGGATCAGCGCAGCTCTACCGTGCGTGGGGTCGGGCGTCACGCCCACGCCAGGGGTCAGAGGCAGATGCCGGAAGCAGCCGGTGGGCTGATCAACGCGCCGGGCTGAATGTCCTCAGTGAATTCGATCGAACCGTCCTCGTTCATCCGCACGCTGCCGATCAGGTTCTTGTCGATCAGGTTCGAATCGAGCTGGGTGGAGTCGATCGCGACCTCGTCGTTGAGCGACACCGTCCAAGTCCCCGGGTCCGCGGGAATGTCGAAGGTGAGGGCGGTCGCCTTGCAGGTGTCGACGGTCTGCGGCTCACCCGGCTCGCCGTCGACCGCGAGCGTGACGGTGAGAGGCTCCGTCGTCTCGTTGGTGGTGGCCAGGCGCAGCTTGAAGGCGGCTTCGCCTCCTCCGCCACCTCCTCCGCCACAGGCGGCAAGCAAGATGATGGCGCACGCAAAGGCCATGCCGGCAAGGGCATGGCCTCGTCGCCGCGCCGACGGGATTGGGCGTGCCGTCGTCATCGGTCCTCCTTATCCATCCTCGGGTGACCGCCCGGCACCGGGCGGCGGGTGGACATCGCGCGAACTCTAGTCGCTGGTGGGCTCGATGGGGAAGCCCCTTCGTGCGTGGTCGCGCGGGCCGGCCGCAGATCTAAACGGGAGGCTGCGCCGCCAGGAAGGTCCAGGCCGCCAGGACGAAGGTCAGTACCAGCAGCACGATGACCGCCAGCGGCACGAGCGCGACGCTGACGTTCTGCTGCACGTCCTGGTGCTGCGGGTCGTGGTGGTCGGCATGCATGTCGTGGACGGTGTCCACCACCAGCTCCCCGCGCTCCTGGCGTGCCGGAAGGTTCTCCGTCATGGCTACTCCTCGGCCGGGTTGAGGGTGAGCGCCAGCTGGCGCTCCAGGTCATTTGCCGTGAGCTGGCCGATCTGGCGCCCGCGGACGATGCCATCGGCATCGATGAAGATGCTCTCCGGCGGGGCGAAGACGCCGAAGCTCTCCGCCGTCCGCTCGCCGGGATCCATGGCCGCCGTCCACATGGCGCCCATGCGCGCCATGAAGTCGCGCGCCGCCTCCGAGTTGTCGCGGAACACAATCCCCACCACGGCCAGATCATCGGCCTGGTGGCGGGTGACTGCCTTCTGCAGGACCGGGAACTCGTCGACGCACGGGCCGCACCAGCTGGCCCAGAAGTTGACGATCACCGGTCGACCGCGCAGCTCGCTGAGCTGCAGCGCGTTGCCGTCGAGATCGGTGAGCGCGAAGTCCGGCGCTGGCTGGCCGATCTGCAGTCCGGCCGCAGACGGCCCCCTCATGATCAGCAGCGTTCCGGCCCAGGCGGCCAGCAGGACCAGGGGCAGCACCGCCCCGACCATGCGCCAGCGCAGTGAGAGGCCGGGCTGCCGGACGACGCCTGTAGCCACGCTCATGGCGCAGTCAGTGCCCCGCCGAGTCGTGATGCGGCGATTCCTCGACCTCTCGCCACTCGCGGCCGGCGGCGCGCACCCAGGCGACGATGCCGTAGATCAGCACCAGCAGACCGACTATCCCCAGCCACGGGTTCATGAAACCGGAGATGGTGGCCAGTACCGGCAGGGAGTAGGGCTCGTCCGGCTTGAAGACCAGGCCCAGACCCAGCAGCGCCGCGCCGATCGAGAAGATGACCGGCAGCAGGCTGCCCGGCGGCAGGTGCACGCCCGGCGGCGGCGAGGGACGAGGGCCCGGGCGGCCGACGCGCAGGGTCACCACGAAGACCACGATCAGGATGCCGACGATGGCGATC
>DATBRW010000132.1:0-2490 GCA_036560125.1 Candidatus Limnocylindria bacterium | reverse complement strand
GGACGGCGATTCGACGCTGCCCGGCGCGCTGGCAGCCAGCGTCGCCGTCCCATCCGAGGTAAGCGTGGATCCGGCCGCCATCGCGGGCAGCGCGCTGCTGGCGCTGCTGCTCCTGTTGTTCATGGGCTTCGCGTCAGAGCTGTTCAACAGCACCGTCGAGGGCAACTACGACGAGATCGCCGGCTGGTTCCACCTCGGCGGCCGGCGCTGGTTCGGCGGCGGGCTGTGGTCGACGCCCCTGGGCGTCGGGCTGTTCGTGGGTCTCGCCGCGCTGATCTACCTGCTGCTCGACCCAGCCGTGGCGCTGAACCTCGAGTCGCTGGCCGTCTATCTGGGGATGCTGGCCGGCCTGGGCATCGTGTTGCTTGCTTTCGAGGCACCCGGCCTGCTGATGTACCGGCGACGAACCGGGCAGTCCGCCGGTGTCCGCGCGCTGCCGTGGACGCTGCCGGCGGCAATCGTGTGCGTCGGCATTTCGCGCATCCTGGGCCTCGAGCCGGCGTACCTGTATGGACTGCTGCTGGGCGTGGTGTTCCAGCAGGAGATCTCCTCCGGCCAGGAGGGGGTGCAGACGGCTGTCGGTGCGGCTTGGACCCTGATCGTGGCGCTGGCCGCCTGGATCGGGCTGGGGTTGGTCGAGCCGGCCGGCGTCCCGGCCGCCGGCGTGGGCGGGCTGCTGCTGTCCACGGCGCTGGCGGTGGTCGTGGTGGGTGGCCTGGAGGCGGTGGCCTTCGGCCTGCTGCCGCTGCGCTTCCTGGCCGGCGACGCTGTCTATCGGTGGCGACGCTTGCTCTGGGCGCTGCTGTTCGGGCTCAGCGCCTTCTTCTTCATCCACGTCCTGGTTGGCCCGCACACAGGCTACCTGTCGGAGTTGTCGCCGGCCGCGATCATGGCCGCCTTCGGCGCATTCGCCGCCTTCGGCGCGTTCTCGGTCGCCTTCTGGGCGTACTTCCGCTTCAGGCCGGCCCGCGCCGCGCCATCGGCCTAGGACTCGTCAGGCCCGATCCACCTCGGCGGCCGCGCGGAGGATGGCCTGAACCGATGCGTCGGCATCGGCCTCCGAGGTCGACCAGTTGCTGACGCTGATCCGCATGGCGCCCAGGCCGTGCCAGGTGGTGCCGCCCAACCAGGCCGTGCCGTCTGCCTGGACTCGGGCAATGACCGCCTGCGTGCGCGCGTCATCGCCGAAACGGGCCAGCACCTGGTTGAGCGTCACGTCGTTCAGGATCTGCACGCCAGCGTCGGCCAGCTGAACGGCCATGCGGCGCGCCAGCCGGCAGCATCGTTCGACCATCTCGCGGATGCCGTCGCGTCCCAGCGAGCGGATGGTGGCGTAGAGGGCGAAGCCGCGAGCGCGTCGCGAGCTGTCGAACACGTACTCCCATGACTCGCGCTGGTCGCTGCGCATGAGGTAGGCGGCGGTGGCCGCCATGGCCGAGCGGTGCGCCTCCGGGTCGCGGACCGCCACGAAGCCGCAGTCGTAGCCCGCGTTCAGCCACTTGTGGGCATCGGTCGACCACGAGTCCGCCTTCTCGACCCCCGCCACCAGGTGGCGCAGGTCCGGGGAGACGGCCGCCCACAGGCCGAAGGCGCCGTCGACGTGCAGCCACGCGTTCGGGTGCTCCGCCAGGACATCCGCGATGTCGCCGACCGGGTCGAAGCCGCCGGTATTGACGTTGCCCGCCTGCGCGATCACCAGCAGCGGCGATTGCGGGTCCAGCGCCGCCACCGCGGTCCGTAGCACGTCCACCCGCATCCGGCCCTGCTCGTCGGTGGCAACGCGGGTCACGCGATCGCGGCCGAATCCCAGGTACTGCAGCGCGGTGAGCACGGTGGCGTGCGCCTCGTCGCCGATGATCACCACGATCTCCGGTGCCCCGTAGAGGCCGGCCGCCTCCACGTCCCAGCCAGTGCGCTGCAGCAGCCGGTGGCGGGCGGCCGCCATGCCGACGGCATTGCCCAGCCCCGCTCCGGTGGGCAGGCCGACGCTGGCGTCGGCCGGCAGGCCCAGCAGGTCGAGCATCCACTCGCCGGCGATCTCCTCGGCCGCGGCCGCCGCCGGGGAGAGGGCATGCAGCGCGCCATTCTGGTTCCAGGCGGTGGTCAGCAGGTCGGCGGCGGAGGCGGCGGGCACGGCCCCGCCGATCACGAAGCCGTAGTAGCGCGGCCCGGTGGACGCCACGATCCCGGGGTCCAGCGCGACGGCCATGTCGGCGACCACCGCCTCGGCGTCCTCCCCTTCATCGCTGAGCTCCGAGCGGAGTCGCTCGCGGATCCCGCGGGCATCGGTCATCGGGCCGACGTGCCGCTCGTCCATCGTGCGCAGGTAGGCGGCCGATAGCTCGTGGGCGCGCGCCAGCGCGCGGTCGCGCTCCGCCTTGAGGGCGGCGATCCGCTCGTCATCGGTCATGATCGTCCTCGCCACGGAGCTCAGTCCTGTGCCAGACGCAGCGGCGCCAGGGTGCCGAGCGACTCGGCCACCACCACCGC
>DATBRW010000131.1:0-14785 GCA_036560125.1 Candidatus Limnocylindria bacterium | reverse complement strand
CGCGCGGCGCTGGACGAGGGATATCGGTTCTTCAGCTTCGGCGACGCGATGCTGATCGTCTGATCAGCTCTCCGGGCCACGCAGGCCCAGCCGGCGCTCCAGCTCCATGACCGTGTCCTCGGCGCTCAGCGGCGACTGGCTTGCCGCGCGTCCCGCTGGAACGGCGGCAGCCGCTGGTTGTGCGGGCGGGACCGCCGCGGTTGCGGGTGGCGGCGCAGGCGTCGATCGCGGCCCGCCGTCGTTGTCGACCTGGATCGGGGCACGCACGACCTCGGGCTTCGTGGCCCGGCCGAGGAAGGCGGGCACAGCGTCCTCCACCTCGGGCGATGAAGCGGCCGCGGAAGGGTTCGACGGCTCGGCCATCAGCGAGCAGGCGGCTGCGAATTCGGCCAGCGCCCGCCCCAGCTCCGGCGTGTCGGCCATGGTGTCCAGTGCGGGTCGGCTCAGCCGCAGGCGCCATCGGCTCTGGTGCTCGTGCGCCCATAGGCGCGACGTCTCGCCGCGCAGGTCCACGCCGTGCACGGCGTGCCACGGATAGAGGCGGACGCTCAGCGAGAAACGGGCGGTTGATCCGCGGGGCGCGTACCAGGAGTCCATGAGCCCGACCGACGTGGCGACCAGCACGCGCCGCTCCTCATCCTGTCCGGCCGCGGCCTGGGCGTAGATCGCCAGGTCCTCGACACCCAGGGAGGAAAGGTGGAGCGCCACCCATTCGCGCAGCTCGTCGTTGAGATACGGATTCCGGGGCCAGTCCGCGAGTCGCACCAAAGCCTCACCACCTCCCACAGATCGTCCTGGACCGCGCGTCGCGCGCAACGTGCGTCGCGGGCACTACTCCGCAGCGAGTACGCGGCCGGACGCCCCGTCCGGCGGGTTCGCCGTCAGATTCTAACGACCGATTCGCGAACTTCATACCCGGCCCGGAGGTTTGGGATCGATCGTCAGCATCAACGGCGTGCGGCCCGCATGGCCGGGGATCTTCCCATCGAGGTACAGGTCGACCGGAATGACGCCCTCGGCCAGCGGCTTGTCGCTGATCAGCTGCCACGCGGCGTGGGACAGGTTGACGATTCGCTGGTCGTCCGTTCCGTAGTAGCAGTCGCACACGTCGACCACGGGCAGCCGTGCGCAGCGATCCGCGCAGACGCCCACCCAGCGCGGGGTCGAGCCGTGCACCGTGCCGCCGATGGCCACCGGCAGCGCCACGGTCGGCGTCGTTTCGAAGCCATGCGTGAACCGATAGCTGCTCGCCATGCCGGAGAGCGACATCGACGTTGGCGCCTCGACGAGGCCCGGCGGATGACCGGCCGGGACATCGGCCATGTGGGCCGTCGGATTGCCGGCAAAGGCGTACCAGTAGTCGACGTTCCCGTCGAAGTACGCGGACCGATGGAGCCAGATCTGTGTTTCCGGCATCTGCGGGTGGGCATGCCGGCTCAACGCTCCCGGCCTGAACTGTGGCTCCGAGCGGAACACATTGGCAAACGTTCGGCCTGACCGGTCGAGGAGCGCATGCACGAGCCTGGCGGCCCCACCGTAGAAGTCGGTGGCGTAGTAGGCCGACGCGCCCATCGCGAAGGCGGCGCGCGAGTAGTTGGCGACGTGGGTCAGCGCCTCGGACTGGTCCGGCTTCGGTAGCCATCCTTCGGATGCCCCGGGCGCGTAGCAGGCGTTCGAGTAGATCATCACGAATCCCGGTGCCGGGTGGGCGTTGGCAGCCAGCCAGGCCTCGCCGTAGTACGTGAGCCGGCCCTTGGCGAGGTCGTCCTCGTGGGTCCCTCGTGCGCGAGGCCCCTGCAGCCCCCAGCCGTTTTCGACCTCCGGCCTCAGGGTGCGGCTGTACGGGTTCGGGAAGCCGGTGCCGTGGCTGAAGTAGATGACGATGTTGGCGCCCTCGACGGCCCGCAGGACGCGACGCGGGGTCGCCTTCGGCGAGTAGGCGCGCACGACTTTCGCCCCAGCCTGCTCGGCTTCCGCAGCGGCCATTTCGGCCAGCTCGATGTACTGCGGAGTCAGCTCTCCGCCTACCGGACCCACGATGATCGCGACGCGCAACGCTGACGCGGCGGCAGCAGGAGACGACGCAAAGGGAAGGGCGGCCGCCAGCAGCACGACGGCCAGGACCGTCATTCGCGCAAAGCGCTTCGTTCTGATCATCCCGGGCAGGGCCATCCCCCGTTGTGATCGGCTGGAGGGAGCGGTGGGACGACATTATCGACCGCGAGCGCGACCCGTCGCCACCGGTGGTGCGCCGCGTCAACGGAACGTCGGTGATTGCCTATTCCCGCGCACGATCGGGTAGGCTCGCCGGCGTGGCGGCCATCACGTTTTCCTCTCGCCCCACCGGCATCGGTCGAGCCCGGCTCGGGCGGCTCGAGACCGCCCACGGGGCGGTCGACACGCCGCAGTTCATGCCGGTCGGCACCCAGGCCAGCGTCAAGAGCCTGACGCCGACCGACCTGCGCACAGCGGGCACGCAGATCCTGCTGGCCAATACCTATCACCTGTCGCTGCGCCCCGGCCACGAGCGGATCGCGAAGCTGGGTGGCCTCCATCGGTTCATGGGCTGGGATGGGCCGATACTCACCGATTCGGGCGGGTTCCAGGTGTTCAGCCTGGCCCACCTGAGCCGAGTCGACGACGACGGCGTGACCTTCGCCAGCCACCTCGACGGCTCGAGCCAGCGGCTGACGCCCGAGCGCGCGATCGAGATCCAGGAGGCCCTGGGCAGCGACATCGCCATGGCTTTCGACCAACTGGTGGACGCGACCCTGCCGGCCCAGCAGGTGGCCGAGGCCATGGCGCGCACCCACGCCTGGGCCGAGCGATGCCTGACCGCCCACACGCAGGCCGGCCAGGCGCTGTTCGGGATCGTGCAGGGCGGCGTCGACGAGACCCTGCGACGGGAGAGCGCCGCAGCCATCGCCGGCATGGCCTTCGACGGCATCGCCATTGGTGGCCTGTCGGTCGGGGAGTCGAAGGACGAGATGGCCGCCACCCTGGAGGTGGTGGCCGATGCGCTGGGTGACGACCCGCGCGCGCGCTACCTGATGGGCGTTGGCGCGCCGCCCGACTTCTTCGCCGCGGTGGAGCGCGGGATCGACCTGTTCGACTGTGTGCTGCCCACCCGGGTGGCGCGCAACGGCCAGGTCTGGACGCGCCGCGGCAAGCTCAACCTGCGCAATGCGCGCTTCCTTGACGACCCCGGGCCGATCGATCCGGAGTGCGCCTGCGAGGCATGCCGCAACCACTCGCGGGCCTACGTCGCCCACCTGTTCAGGGCAGAGGAGCTGCTCGCGTATCGGCTCTCCTCGGTCCATAACGTCACCTATACTCTCGACTTGATGGAGCAGATCCGCGGCGCCCTTGCCGATGGGTCTTTTGCATCGCTGCGGGAGGTCGTCGCGGCGCAGTTTTCAAGCGCCGGCCCGGTCGATAAGCCGTCGCTAATGGACCGATAAGGTCCGATTGGCACGCTTGTCGACAACACCGCGGCCGGCTTCCGGATCGGAGGACTGCTGAAGATGGCGAAGGGCCGAGATCGACCACGCCACCAGGAGAAGCGCAAGCCGAAGGCGAAGGCGCCGAAGGTGCCCCCGGTTTCGGCGTATGAGCCGCCGGCATCGGTCGAGGTGATCAAGCCAAAGCGCAAGCCGCGCACCGAACCCGGCGACGAGGAGTGAGCTGACCCGCGCGCCGGGAGCGACAGAAAAGGAGCCCACGAAACACATGGACGCCCCGGTGGCTCAGGCCGAAGCCCAGTCGACCCCAGAGAAGAACGGCGAGCGAGAGAAGACCGGCGAGCGCGCTCGCGCCGTCGATGCCGCCATCCTGCAGATCGAGAAGCAGTTCGGACGCGGCGCGATCATGCGCCTCGGCGACCGCGGCGCCATGGCGATCGAGGTCATCCCCACCGGCTCGGTGGCACTGGACCTGGCGCTCGGCGTCGGCGGCGTGCCGCGCGGCAGGATCACGGAGATCTTCGGCCCGGAGTCGAGCGGCAAGACCACGCTGTGCTACCACATCGTGGCCAACGCGCAGCGCTCCGGCGGAGTCGCCGCCTTCATCGACGCGGAGCACGCCCTGGACCCCGGCTACGCCCGCAATGTGGGCGTCAACGTCGACGAGCTGCTGGTCAGCCAGCCGGACACCGGTGAGCAGGCGCTGGAGATCGCCGAGACGCTGATCCGCAGCAACGGCGTGGACGTGGTCGTCATCGATTCGGTGGCCGCGCTCGTGCCGCGCGCCGAGATCGAAGGCGAGATGGGGGACAGCTTCGTTGGCCTGCAGGCTCGCCTCATGAGCCAGGCCCTACGCAAGCTGACGGGAGCCATCAACAGGAGCAAGACCGCGCTCGTCTTCACCAACCAGCTGCGCGAGAAGATCGGCGTCATGTTCGGCAATCCCGAGACGACCCCCGGCGGCCGGGCCCTGAAGTTCTACTCCAGCGTGCGCCTGGACATCCGCCGCATCGAGACCCTGAAGACCGGGACCGATGCGATCGGCTCACGCACCCGCGTCAAGGTGGTCAAGAACAAGGTCGCCTCGCCCTTCCGCCTGGCCGAGTTCGACATCATGTACAACGAGGGCATCAGCCGCGAAGGCGGCCTGCTGGACGTTGGCATCGCGGCCGGCGTGCTGTCAAAGACCGGGGCCTGGTTCAACTACGGCGACACCCGCCTCGGTCAGGGTCGCGAGAATTCCCGCGACTTCCTCAAGGCGAATGCCGAGATCGCCACCAAGATCGAGGACGAGATCCGGAACAAGGTGGCCTCGATCGACGTGGGCGTGGAGGGGATCAGCGAAGCCGAGTAGCGCCGGCGAGTCGTCCGCCGCCGAGCAAGCAGGGCGAGCCATCGCCTGGGCGACTGCCCAGTGTGGCAACCCCGACTACGCCCTCCGCTGCCTGGCCTTCGTCGAAGACGCCTACGAGCGATCGAACGCCATCGAGCTGCAGGGCGCGCCCAGCGCCGCCGAGTCGGCCGCCCTCTACGACCTCCAGGCGTATGACACGGACTCTCCGCCGCCCGCCGGCGCCTATGTCTTCTATGCCTGCGGCGGACCGGTCGACGGCGTCCGGCGCGAATGGGGCCATGTCGGCCTGGCGATCGGGGACGGCAGCGTGGTCCACGCCTGGGACGTGGTCCGGCTCGACGATGCCCGGGCCGTCTGCGTGCAGCCGCCGGCGCCCGGCTGGGACGCGCCGCGCCTCATCGGCTGGGCAACGCCCGCGCAGGTGCTGCGCGGGCACATCTCCCGAGACTGGGACGCGGCGTCGTGAGCGGTGCGCGTCGTTCTGCCACGCCACGACAGCCGCCGGACGAGGAGGGCGCCATGGAGGTCGCCGCCCGCTACCTGGGCGCGCGGCCGCGCACGCGCTGGGAGCTGGAGCGCCGCCTGCGTCGTGCCGGCGCCGAGGACGCCGTGGTGGAGCGCACCGTCGAGCGCCTGACGGCGCTGGGGTACCTCGACGACCGCGCATTTTCACGCTGGTGGGCGGAGCAGCGTGACCGGCACTCGCCGCGTGGGCGGCGCATGGTGGAGGCGGAGCTGCGCCAGCACGGCGTGCCCCGCGAGATCATCGAAGAGCTGCGCGGCTCGGAGCTGGCCGAGCCGACGCTCGACTATCACGGCTTGCCCGCCTCCGAGGACGAACGGGCGCTGGCGGCGCTGGATCGGCACCTGCGCGGACGTCCAATCCCGGAGGATCGCAAGGCGGTGGAGCGGATCGGCATGTACCTGGTGCGGCGCGGCTTCAACCCCGAGACGGCACGACGCGCGATCCGCACTCGCCGCGAGCCCGCCTGAGCGGACGCGCCAGACAGCCGCTACCGTTGGGCACCGAAGCGCAGGAGGACCGCCCCCATGGTCAACAGCACCGCCCAGAGCCCGGATGAGTACATCGCCGCCCTGCCACCTGACCGGCGCGCGGCAATCTCGGCCGTGCGCAACGTTGTCCGGCGCAACCTGCCCGATGGGTTCGAGGAGGGCATGGAGTTCGGCATGATCGCCTGGTACGTGCCGCTGGATCGCTTCCCCGACACGTACAACGGGCATCCGCTGGGCCTGGCCGGGCTGGCCAGCCAGAAGCAGTACATGTCGCTCTACCTGAACACGGTCTACGGCGACCCGCAGCTGGCAGACTGGTTCCGCGACCGGTACGCCGAGACCGGCAAGCGGCTGGACATGGGGAAGAGCTGCGTCCGCTTCCGCTCGCTGGACGACCTGCCGCTGGAGGTCATCGGCGAGACCATCGCCAAGGTCCCGCTCGACCGATATGTGGCGCATTACCAGGCCGCCCGCGGCTCGTCGCGCCAGACCCGTCGCACGGCGGAGGGCTGAACGGCATGCGCCTGGCGCTGATGACGGAGCCCCAGCAGGGCCTCACCTACGACGAGATCCGAGCGGCTGCGCGCACCGCCGAGGAGGCCGGCCTGGAGGCCTTCTTCCGCTCTGACCACTACGCCAGCTTCCCCGGCCCCGAAGACGGACCCACCACCGATGCCTGGGCCACGCTGGCCGGACTGGCGCGCGACACGAACCGGATCAACATCGGCTCGCTGGTCTCGCCCACGACCTTCCGTCTGCCGGGCCCCTTCGCCAAGCTGGTGGCCACCGTCGACGAGATGAGCGGCGGCCGGGTGGAGGTCGGCATGGGGGCTGGCTGGAACGACCTGGAACATGCGCAGCTGGGCATCCCGTTCCCGAGCCTCGACGAGCGCTACACCATGCTCGAGGAAGCCGTGGCGATCGTGCACGGGCTCTGGACGGAGCCCGATGGCTGGCGGTTCGATGGCTCGCACTGGCAGGTGCGCGACGCGCTGTTCCGGACCAGGCCTGAGCGCAAAGGCCGCCGCCACCCGCCAATCATCCTGGGCGGCCGTGGTGGGCCACGGCTGGCACGACTGGCCGCGCAGTATGCGGACGAGTTCAACCTCAACTCCGCCGCGCCGGCCAAGGCGCCGGAGGCGTACGCGCGGATCGACGCTGCCTGCCAGGCGATCGGGCGCGACCCGACGGAGATCACCCGCAGCGCCATGACCGGCGTGCTGATCGCCGAGACCCGCGCGGAGCTGACCGATCGCGTCCGGACGCAGCTGGAGCTCACCGGCAGCTCCGGCGCGGAGGCAGACGCGTGGCTGGCCCAGCGGCAGGAACGCTGGATCATGGGTACTTTGGACGAGGCGGGGGAGCGGATCCGCGCCTTCGGAGCAGCTGGCGTGCAGCGCGTCATGCTGCAGGACTTCATCCCCCGCGATCTCGACATGATCCGCCTGATGGGCCGCATGGGAACCTGATCCAGAGGGCCAATTCGGCGTCCCCGACCCTCCACGCCACTTGCAGTACACTCCCCGGATCGGTCGGCCGCCAGCGGTGGTGGGCGCTCGAGATTCTGTTGAACGTGATCGTCGCATCCGGATTCCGGACGCGAACTTGCCCGTCCGGGCTCCCGCGAGGAGGAGCCGATGCCCAGTCCTGAGGTCCTCATCGTGGCGATCGCCGCGCTGGCGGTCGGCATCGCCATCGGCTACGTCGCGCGCCGCTACTTCGCCGCCTCATCGGTCAAGCACGCCGAGGGCTATGCGGAACGGATCATGGCCGAGGCGCGAGCCAAGCAGAAGGAGATCGTGCTGGAGGGCAAGGACGACGCCCTCCAGGCGCAGCGTGCTGCCGAGGAAGAGGCACGCGAGAAGCGCGCCGACCTGCAGCGCCAGGAGCGGCTGCTGCTGGATCGCTCCGAGAGCCTTGACCACAAGCTGGAGGCGCTGGACCGCCGCGAAGCCGGCTTCGAGGAGCGGCAACGCGAGGTCGAGGAAGAGAAGGTCCGGCTGGCGGCCCTCCAGCAGCGCCAGATCGCCGAGCTCGAGCGCGTCAGCGGCCTGACCGCCGGCGAGGCGCGCCAGGCGCTGATCCAGCAGATCGTGGACGAGGCGCAGGCCGAGGCCCAGCATCGGGTCCGGGAGATCGAGCGGCATGCCGCCGACGAGGGCGACGAGCGCGCTCGTCGCATCCTGACCACCGTCATGCAGCGCATCGCGGCCGACCACACCTCGGAGGCGACCGTCACGGTCGTGACCCTGCCCTCGGAGGAGATGAAGGGCCGCATCATCGGCCGCGAGGGCCGCAACATCCGCGCCCTGGAGCAGGCCACCGGGGTCGACCTGATCATCGACGACACTCCCGAGGCGGTGGTGCTGTCCGGCTTCGACCCGGTCCGCCGGGAAGTGGCGCGCATGGCCCTGACCAAGCTCATTTCCGACGGGCGCATCCATCCCGGCCGAATCGAGGAGACGGTGGCCAAATGCCGCGCCGAGATTGAGGTGGTCATGCGCCAGGCCGGCGAGCAGGCCGCCTACGACGCCGGCGTGCCCGGGTTGCATCCCGAGCTGATCAAGCTCCTCGGCCGCCTCAAGTACCGCACCAGCTATGGCCAGAACGTGCTCAACCACGTGATCGAGACCGCCCGCCTGGCGGGGCTGCTGGCGGCCGAGATCGGCGCCAACGTGCCCGAGTCCAAGAAGGGCGGCCTGCTGCATGACATCGGCAAGGCGGTCGACCACGAGGTGGAGGGACCGCACGCCCTGATCGGCGGCGACATCGCCAGCCGCTACGGGGTCAGCGGCGTGGTCTGCAACGCCATCGCCGCGCACCACCAGGAGGTGGAGCAGGAGTCGATCGAGGCAACCGTGGTGCAGATCGCGGACGCCATCAGCGCCTCACGGCCGGGCGCGCGCGGCGAGAGCCTGGACAACTACGTCAAGCGACTGGACGACCTGCAGCAGATCGCCCTCTCCTTCCCGGGCGTCGAGCGCTGCTACGCCATCCAGGCCGGGCGCGAGATCCGCATCCTGGTCCGCCCCGAGGACATGGACGACCTGGCCAGCTCACGCCTGGCGCGGGACGTGGTCAAGAAGATCGAGGACCAGCTGCAGTACCCCGGCCAGATCAAGGTGACGGTCATCCGCGAGACGCGGGCCGTGGACTACGCGCGGTGACCGATCGCGCCGCGCTGCTGCGGTGCATGGTCCTCGGGGACATCATCGGCAAACCGGGACGCCAGGCCATCACCCACGCCCTGCCGGAGCTGCGAGCTGAGCTGGACCTGGACATGGTCGTTGCCAACGGCGAGAACCTGGCCGCCGGTGCGGGCCTGACCCCCAGCCTGGCGGAGGAGCTGCTGGGCAACGGGGTGGACGTGATCACCAGCGGCAACCACATCTGGGACAAGCGCGAGGTCTACGACTACCTGGACTCGGACCGGCCGGTGCTGCGTCCCATGAACTATCCCGATGACGCGCCAGGTCGGGGCTGGCTGGTGCATGTCCTGCCCGATGGGGGACAGGTGGCAGTCATGAACGCCATGGGCCGCGTCTTCATGAACCAGCTCGACTCGCCGTTCACGGCCATGGACGCGCTCCTGGACGGGGCTGCGGAGCCGCTGCCGCCGGTGCGCATCCTGGACTTCCATTGCGAGATCACGTCGGAGAAGAACGCCATGGGCTGGTACCTCGACGGGCGCGTCACCGCTGTGGTCGGCACGCACACCCATGTGCCGACCGCCGATGCCCGGGTGCTGCCCAAGGGAACCGCCTACATCAGCGACATCGGCATGACCGGACCGCGCGACTCGATCATCGGCTTCAGCCTTGAGACCGTCCTGCCGCGCTTCCTGACGCACCTGCCCACCCGCTTCAACGTGGCCGATGGGCCGGTCAGCCTGAACGCGGTGGTGGTCGAAGCCGAGCGCGACACCGGGCGGGCGCGCTCGATCGAGCAGGTGCAGCGTCTGATCGAGGTCTAGCGGGCTCAAGACCGATGTCGCCGGCCGCGCCCCGCCCGCCAAACCCGCCGCCGCTGGCCGCCGTCGTCGGCACCACTGCCTCCGGCAAGTCGGACCTGTCCCTGGCCCTGGCGCAGCACCTGCCGGTCGAGATCCTGGTAGCCGACTCGCGCCAGATGTACCGCGGCATGGACATCGGCACTGCCAAACCCGATGCGGCCGCGCGCGCAGCGGTGCCACACCACCTGTTGGACCTGGTCGATCCCGATGCCTCGTTCACCGTGGCCGACTGGATGATGCGCGCTAGCCGGCTGGTGCCCGAGATCTGCGCGCGCGGCCGGCTGCCGCTGGTGGTCGGCGGGACCGGCCTGTACGTCAGCGCCCTGGTCGATGGCTACCAGCTGGGCGGCCAGGGCCCATCGTCGGCCCTCCGGCGTGAGCTTGCGGCCGAGGCCGAGCAGGTCGGCCTGGCCCCGCTCGCCGAGCGGCTGGCCCGGCTGGACCCGGCAACGGCCGCGCGCATCGACCTGCGCAATCCGCGCCGGGTGCTGCGGGCGCTGGAACGGGCGATCCAGGCCGGTGGCGCCGTCGACGAACCCGTCGCAGAACCGTGGCCGGGCCGGTTGGCCCTGATCGGCGTGCAGCGGCCGCGGCGCATCCTGGCTGAGCGCATTCACGCCCGGGCTGCCGACATGTTCGCCGGCGGCCTGCTGGACGAGGCCGCTCGCCTGCGCGATGCGGGCTACGGCCGGGAGCTGCCGCCGCTCAGCGGGCACGGCTATCGCGAGGCGTTTCGCGTGCTGGCGGGGGAGTGGACCGTCGATCAGGCAGTGGACGAGACGGTGCGGCGCACGAGGCAGTACGCCAAGCGCCAGATGACCTGGTTCCGTCGCGATCGCCGGATCATGTGGCTGGATGCGGGCGATGCCCCGGCAGGTGACCTCGCGGATCAGGCGGCCGAGCTGATTCGTTCCCTGACGACGTGATGCGCGGTCGTCAGGCGACCGGCAGCCCGATCCCCTGGCGCCAGGCTGACATGGCGGGCGTCCCGCCTTCCGCCACATCCTCGTCTATCGGCAGGGGGTCACGACCGACGGTGGGCGTCTCCTGGCCGGGAAGCGATCCCGGCCGGCCCAGCAGGAAGCCCTGTCCGACGGTGATGCCCAGCTGGTCGAGCTGCTCCAGCTGCTCCGGATGCTCGATCCCCTCGGCCACGACCATCGCGCCGGTGCGGCTGGCCAACGACACGACCGACTCGACCACCGCGCTGGAGGCCGCGCTCGAGGCGCTGCGCTGCACCAGGGTCAGGTCGACCTTGATGATGTCGAAGTTCAGCTCGGCCAACAGGCGCAGGCCGGCGTTGCCGGACCCCACGTCGTCGGCCGCGACCCGCATACCGGCGGCCCGGCAGGTCTCTAGCTTGAGCCGGATCTTCTCGATGTCGGTCACCGGCTGCTGCTCGGTCAGCTCGATCACCAGCCGCTCCGGCGGGAAGCTGTGGCGGGCCAGGATGTTGAGCAGCGCGGCGGTGCTGAACTCGGGCGCCTCCAGCGTGGCCGGCGACAGGTTGATCGAGAGGAACGGCCCGCGTGCCAGGCCGGCGGCGCCGGCCACGATCGTCTCCACGCAGGCCAGCTCCAGGGACAGCAGGTGGCCGCTGACGGTCGCGGCCGCGAAGAGGCTGCCGGGGTCGGCGAACGGCGCCGGCGAGATCGGCCGGATCAGCCCCTCGACACCCAGCATCACACCGGTGCGCAGCTCCATGATCGGCTGGTAGACCGGACGCAGCCAGGCGCGGGCCAGCACCTCGGCCACGGCCGCGCCCACGCCGTTTGGATCGGCGGTCGGCGTGACCGCGCGGTCGAAGATCATCACTTCGGTGCGTCCGGCCCGCTTGGCGGCATAGAGCGCCGCGTCGGCCTGGCTGTACAGCTCGGCGCGCCCCGTGGCAGAGTCGGGCAGCGCCGCGATGCCGGCCGAGAAGGAGAGGCTCCCCGGGTCGACGTGGCTGCGCAGGGCGGGCTGCAGCGCTGTCGCCAGCAGGCGCCGGATCACGATCTTGGCGGACTCGGCATCGGCCTGCGGCAGGAGGATGGCGAACTCGTCGCCCCCGACCCGAAAGGACCGATCCACCTTCCGTAGCCCGCGCTTCACCAGCGCGCCGAAATGGGTCAGCGCCTGGTCGCCGAACGCGTGGCCCTTGGTGTCGTTGATCGACTTGAAGTCGTCGAGGTCGATCAGCACCAGCGCCACTGGCGCGCCGTAGCGCTGCGCAGCGTCAACCTGCCGATCGAGCTCCTCCTGGAAGGCCCGATGGTTGCCGAGCCCCGTCAGGGGATCGACCAGGGCATCGGCCAGGGCGGCTTCGTAGCGCACCGTCAGGTCGGCGCGCGACTGGCTCAGCGGCGTCACCACCAGGTGATACAGCGCGACCCCCACCAATCCGGTGGCAACCAGCGAGCTGACCAGGTAGCGCATGGCGGCCACCGGCACCATGCCCACCAGCAGCCGCTCGAGCACGATGCCGACCAGCGCGCTGGCGCCCAGTGCCAACGCCAGGCGCAGCCCGAGACCCGCCCGCGACTCGTGGGCGGTGCTTCCAGCCGTCCGTTCCGGCAGGGCGTCGTGCACGCGGTTTCTCCAGCGGCCCCCTGATGTGCGGTGAGGTATGGCACAGGCGGGTCACGGTCGCTACGGCTCGAAAGTACCGCTGTCGCGCAGCGGCGACCACGAATGGCACCGGGAGGCGGTGGGTGGGGGATCGGCTAGCATGGACCGAACAAATGTCCGAACGCAGCCGCCTGATCGATCTCAGCGAGCCCGTCGAACGGGCCTTCCTGATCGGCCTCGACAACCCCCACGACGGCCAGTGGCCGGTGGCCCGCAGCCTGGCCGAGCTCGGCGCACTGGCCGAGACAGCCGGCGCCACCGTGGTCGGCAGCGCCTTCCAGCGTCGGGCCGAGCCGGATCCGGTGTGGTACTTCGGCAAGGGACGCGCCGCGGACCTGGTCGACGAGAAGGCGGCCAGCAATTTCAACCTGCTGGTCGTCGACGACGAGCTGGCGCCCAACCAGCAGCGCAGCCTGGAGACGTTGCTCGACTGCAAGGTGCTGGACCGATCGGCCCTGATCATCGACATCTTCGCCCGCCACGCGCGCACCCGGGAGGGGCGGCTACAGGTGGAGCTGGCGGCGCTGCAGTACCACCTGCCCCGGCTGACGCGGATGTGGACCCACCTGTCGCGCACGGCTGGCGGCATCGGCACCCGCGGCCCCGGCGAGAGCCAGCTCGAGACCGACCGCCGCCTGATCCGCGAGAAGATCCGCAAGGTGCGCACGGAGCTGGACGAGGTCAAGCGCCACCGCGCCACCGCCGGCCGGCAGCGTGACCGGGCCGAGGTCGCCACCGTGGCCCTGGTGGGCTATACCAATGCCGGCAAGAGCACCCTGCTCAACGCGCTGGCCGATGCCGATGTCTACGCCGCCGACATGCTGTTCGCCACGCTGGACCCAACCGCCCGCGCGGTGAGCCTGCCGACCGGCCAGCGGATCGTGGTGAGTGACACGGTCGGCTTCATCAACAAGCTGCCGCACGACCTGGTCGACGCCTTCCGCGCCACGCTGGAGGAGGTCATCCGCGCCGACCTGCTGCTGGAGGTGGTGGATGCCTCCGATCCGAACTTCATCGGCCAGCAGGCCGCCGTGCAGTCCGTGCTCGATGAGCTCGGGGCAGGCAGCAAGCCGCGCATCACGGTCTTCAACAAGATCGACCTGCTCGACGCCGACCTGCGCGCCGCCCCGATGCCGGCCAGCCGCGACACGGCGTTCGTCAGCGCCGCCACCGGCGAGGGGTTCGAGGTGCTGCTGGAGCGGGTGGCGGATGCGCTGCGGGTCCAGATGGTGGCGATCGACACGGTGGTGCCGTATGCCCGTGGGGAGCTGGTCGCGCGCGCAAAGGCCTCAGGTCACGTCGACGAGTCATTCACCGAGACCGGCATCCGGCTGGCGGGTCACCTGCCGCCGGCGATCGCCTCCGAGGTGCGCAACGCGGAGATCCGGGTCTCCCCGCGCGGCCGCAGCGCCTAGCGCGTGACGGAGGTCAGCGCTGCGGCCATCCGTGCCGCCGTCGACCGCATACCCGCCGCCTTCCGCGACATGCCGCAGTTCGTGTCCGAGCCGCTCAGCGAAGCGCTCGGCCGGCCCGTTGTCGTCAAGGCGGAATCGGCCAATCCGATCGGCTGCTTCAAGGGTCGCGGCACCTGGCTGGCGGTGGAGGCCCTGGCGGCCGCCGGCGAGGTGGGGGAGGGATCCGGCCTAGTGGCAGCCTCGGCCGGCAACTTCGGCCAGGGCATTGCCTACGCGGCGCGCGACCATCGGGTCCCCTTCGCCGTGTTCGCGGCGGAGAGCGCCAACGCCGCCAAGGTGGCCGCCATGCGGCGCCTGGGCGCGGAGGTGCGCCTGGCAGGGGAGGACTTCGACGCGGCCCGCGACGCCGCAGCCGCGTATGCGGCCCAGTCGGGTTGGCGGCTGATCATCGACGGCCAGGATCCGCGGATCGCCATCGGCGCCGGCACCATGGCCGTCGAGCTGACCGATGCCATCGCCGGCGGCGACCTGCCTGCGCTGGAGGCGCTCTACGTGCCCGTCGGCAACGGAGCACTGATCGCGGGCATCGGCACGTGGCTGAAAGCCGCCGCGCCGGCCACCCGCGTGATCGGCGTGCAGGCCACTGGCGCGCCGGCCATGACGTACTCGTGGCGGGCACGCCGGGCGATCGAGACACCCACCGCCGAGACCGTGGCCGATGGGATTGCCTCCCGCGTCCCGGTGCCGGAGGCGCTGGAGATCACGCTGCGCTGCGTCGATGACATGGTCCTGGTCGACGACCCCGCCATCCTCGATGCCCAGCGCGAGTTGGAGGACGCACTGCCGTTCACCGTCGAGCCGTCGGCTGCGGCGGCCTGGGCGGCCATGCGAAACGCCCCCGCCGGGGCGGGGGCGATCG
>DATBRW010000130.1:0-1851 GCA_036560125.1 Candidatus Limnocylindria bacterium | reverse complement strand
GCCTTCGCTGCGGACGGTCATCCGCACCCGCGGGAAGGGCGACTGGTCGAACGGCAGGTGGATTTCGCGGGCGATGTCGTTCTTGACGCCGGTGCTCCGGCTGTCGGCGACGACGCCGACGATCTGCCAGACCTGGGGCTCACCCGGCTGGTTCGCCCCCGGAACGATCCGTCCCAGCTCGAGGCGCTGGGTCAGCGGATCCGTGGCACCGAACACGCCCTTCACGAAGGTCTCGTTGACCACGGCGACGAGCTGGCCGCCCTGGCGGTCGGCGGCGGTGATGCCGCGGCCTCGCGTGATGCGCATGCCCATCAGGCCGAGGTACTCGGGCGTGACGACGTTCACCCGCGCGAAAGGGCGGTTCTTGGCGTCCACCGGCGGCTGGCCCGGGATCGAGAACGGCATCCCGAATGCGCCCTGGAGTGGCAGGCCGGTGGACACCGCGGCCGAGCGGACCCCGGGCAGCGCGTGGACGTCGGTCAGCATCCGATCGTAGAAGGCGCGGATGGTGTCCGGTTCGACCATCTTGTCCCGCGGCACCGGCAACGTGAAGGTCAGGAGGTGGTCGGTGCGGAAGCCGAGCTCGGCCCGCGCCATCGCCGTGAAGCTCCAGAGCGCGACGCCGCCGCCGGTGAGGAGCGTGAGCGCGAGCGCGACTTCGAGGACGACGAGGGCTCGGCGCAGGCCGTGCCGCCCGCCCTGCACCGCGCGCCCTGACTCCTTGAGCATCTCGTTCAGGTCGATGCGCGCCGCCTGCCAGGCCGGAGCAGTGCCAAAGAGCACGCCCGAGACGGCCGAGAGCGCGACCGTGAACAGCAGCACCGGCACGTTCAGCTCGATCACCGTCTCGGACGGCAGCATGAACTGCGGCATCAGCGCGACCACCGCCCGCATCACCAGGAACGCCAGCCCGATGCCCACGGCGCCGCCGACGAGCGCCAGCACCAGGCTCTCGGTCAGGAGCTGCCGCGCGATCTCGACCCGCGACGCGCCGAGCGCCGTCCGCACCGTCACCTCGCGCTGCCGCGCGGTGCCGCGCGCGAGGAGCAGATTGGCGACGTTGGCGCAGGCGATGAGCAGCAGGAAGCCCACCGCGGCGAGCAGCAGCCACAGCGAGTTCTTCGTGGCCGGGCTCAGGAAATTGTTGCGGAACGGCTCGACGCTGGGAGTCCAGCCGCGGTTGGAGTCGGGAAACTCCGCCGCCTGCCGCTCGGCGACCAGTTTCAGTCGCGCGTTGGCCTGCTCCACCGTGACGCCCGGCTTCAGCCGCCCCAGCGCCGTGAGGAAGCGCGCCCCGCGGTCGGCGGCGACTGCCTCCGGGAAGGCCAGCGGGATCCAGAGCCGGTACTGGATGTTGTCGGCCGGCCCCTGGCCAAGCACGCCGACCACCTCGTACGGCTTCCCGTCGACGCGAATCGCCTGTCCGAGGATCGAGCGGTCACCGCCGAAGCGCTCCTGCCAGAGGCTGTAGCTGAGGATGACGACCTGCTCCCGCCCGAGCGTCCCTTCGGCCTCGAGGAAATCGCGGCCGATCGCCAGGGGGTGGCCGAACCCAAGCATCGGCAGGAAGCCGGGCGCCGGCGTCCCGGCCTCGAGCTGCATCGGCGCCCCGCCCGACCCGAGGCTGACGAAGCGCCCGGTCCAGGCGTTCAGGTCCTCGAACACCGACGTCTCTCGCTTGAAGTCCAGGTAGTCGGCCGGCGAGTTCGGGTTGCGGCCTCCGCCCTCGCGCTGCGACCACACCATCACCAGCCGATCGGCGTCGCGATACGGCAGCGGCGCGAAGAAGGTCGCATGGACGACGCTGAAGATCGCCGTCGTCGCCGCGATCCCGAGCGCCAGGGTCAGGAC
>DATBRW010000129.1:0-1905 GCA_036560125.1 Candidatus Limnocylindria bacterium | reverse complement strand
GCCATTTTCGAGGTGCGCGGCATCTCGACCGACGTCAGCAGTGACCTGGACCATCGGATCGAGGGGCACCAGGATCGGCGACGCGTCACCGTCGGCGCCGGCGGGCCGGAGATCATCTTCAACTCGATGTCAGGGGACGTGGCCATCCATCGGCCGCGGCGCCTGGACCCCGTACCCGCTCCCCCGCCGGCGCCCGCGCCCCCGCCCGCGCCGGCTCCTCCCACGCCGTCACAGGACGAGCAGCTTGCGATCCTGCAGTCGCTCGAGCGCGGCGAGATCGACGTCGAAGAGGCCACGCGTCGGTTGAGCGGCGCACCGGGTAGGTCCGCCTCCGATGAGTGACGAGATGAACACGGTGCTGCGCCTCGTGGCCGAGGGCAAGCTCTCGCCGGAGGAGGCAGCGCCCATCATCGAGGCGCTGAGCCAGGCCCGCGAAGCGGTGATCCGCGCGCCACAGGCGCTCGCCATCGGTGACACGCTCGATGCGGATGGCCAGTCGATCATTCGCGGCCGTGGGCGACGCGTCCGCATCCAGGTCAACGAGCACGGCCGGCGCGTCGTCGACGTGCGCGTGCCGCTCGCCTTCGCGGCCGCCGCGGCACGGATGGTGCCGGGCATCCCGGAGAGCTATGCGGCGCTCATCGAGCAGGCCGTGGATACCAACACGATCGGCACCATCGTGGAGGCCGAGGACGAGACGGGCGACGGCGTCGTCATCTCGGTGGAGTGAGGATTGGATACAACCGCGACCCCCACTACCAGCACGCCCGTCGCCACGCCCGAAGGGCCGCAGGGCGGGCCGGCGATGCTGCTGCCGCTCAGGCTGCCCGACTTCCGCCTGGTGTTCACCGGCGAAACCATCTCGCTCATCGGCGATCAGTTCCACTTCATCGCGCTGGCATGGCTCGCGCTGCAGCTGACCGGCTCCGGCGTGGCGCTGGGCACCGTGCTGATGGCGGCCGCGATCCCGCGCGCCGTCTTCATGCTGCTCGGTGGCGCGATGTCCGACCGCATCTCGCCGCGTAGCCTGATGATCGTCTCGAACGCCCTGCGCGCCGTGGTGGTGGCGGTGGTGGCCTTCCTGGTCCTGTCCGGCAACGTCGAACTGTGGCAGCTGTACGTCCTGGCCGTGATCTTCGGCGTGGTCGACGCCTTCTTCCATCCCGCCCTCAACACCATCGTGCCCATGCTGGTCGGCGAGCGCCTGCTGCCACCGGCCAACGCCCTGGTCCAGGTCATGCAGCAGCTGTCCGGGCTCATCGGTCCCGCCGTGGCCGGGCTCGTCATCGCCGCCATCAACACCGGACCTGCCTTCGTCATCGATGCCGCCTCCTTCGTCGTGGCCACCATCTGTCTGCTCTTCGTGCGGGGCGGCCGTCGCGCCGCGCCCAGCCACGAGGACGGGCCGCGTGAGGGCGTGCTGGCCAACATCGGATCAGGCCTGTCCTACGCCTGGCGCGACCCTGCCGTGCGAGCCATCGTGCTGCTGACCACCGCTTTCAACTTCGCTTTCACCGGGCCGGTGTCGGTCGGGCTGCCCTACCTCGCCAAGGAGCGCTTCGGCGGCGGGCCCGCCGAATTCGGCCTGATGCTGTCGATGTTCGGGCTGGGTGCCGTGGCTGGCGCACTGCTGGCCGGCTCGTTGCGCCACGTCCCACGGCTGGGCCTGCTGGTTCTGCTCATCGCAGGGGGGCTGGGCGTCGGCCTCGCGCTGATCGGGAACGCCCCAAGCCTGCTGATCGTGGACGCGGCCATCCTGCTCATCGGCTTCGGCGCCGGCTTCATCAACGTACGTGTCATCGCCTGGCTGCAGGCAAGGACCGACGAGGCGTTCCGCGGCCGCGTCATGAGCCTGGTCATGCTCGGCGGCGTCGGGCTGGCGCCGTTCAGCCTGGCGATCGCGGG
>DATBRW010000128.1:0-8507 GCA_036560125.1 Candidatus Limnocylindria bacterium | reverse complement strand
GGCCGCAGCGCAGGGCGTCGTACGGGCAGGCATCGGCGCAGATGCCGCAGAAGATGCAGCGGCTGATATCGAGCTGATAGGTCTCCAGCGTGCGCGGGCGCGGCATCAGCGCGCCGACCGGGCAGGTCTCCGCACAGCGGCCGCATGACACGCACGGCGTCTCGTTCAGCGAAACGAAGTCGGCGGTGGTGACCAACGAATCGAAGCCCTTGCCGATGAAGTCGTAGCAGCCGGCGCCCACGATGTCCTTGCAGACCTGGGCGCAGCGCCCGCAGTCGATACAACGCGAGTAGTCGCGCAGGATGAAGGAGTGCGTCTCGTCGCGGCCGTAGCCGTGGTTGACGCCGACGTACGGGTTGTCCTGGATCGAGCGCTCGTCGATCGCCATGTTCAGCGTCGTCTCGTACTCGATCGCCGCCTCGCGCAGGTCGCAATGGCCAATCGCCTCGCAGGTGCACTGCAGGCAGCGCGCGGCCTCGCCCATGGCCTGGTCGTGCGTGTAGCCGAACTCGTACTCGTCGAAGTTCGTTTTGCGCTCCTCGGCGCCGAGCTTGCCCATCACCGCCTTCGGCTCCTTCACGTCGTCGGTGAAGGGCACGATGGTCAGGAAGTTGGGCTGCGGCTCCGAGACGATGCGGCGCACCTGCGGGTCGTCGAGGTCGTGGCCGCGCAGCCAGTAGTCGATGGCATACGAGGCGCGCCGTCCCTCACCGATGGCCTCGACTACGGTGGTGGCTCCCGCGCGCACGTCGCCAGAGGCGAAGACGCGCGGCACGCCGGTGCGGAAGATGTCCTCCTCGGCGACCAGCGTCCCGCGCCGGCTGACTTCCAGCTGGGCCTTGATCTCGTCCGGCTCGGACTCGATCCATCCGAGCTCCGGTCCCTGGCCGATGGCGCCCAGCACGGTGTCGCACTCCACCACGAACTCGGTTCCGGGCATCGGCTCTGGGCGGCGGCGACCCTTCTCGTCGGGCGTGCCCAGCTTCATCCGCTGGAACTCGACGCCGGTGACCTTGTTGTTCCGGTCGGTCATGATGCGGACCGGCGCGGCCTGGAAGATGACCCGCGCGCCCTCCTCGATGGCCTCGTGCACCTCGTCCTGGGACGGCATGTCCTTTAGGTCGCGGCGGTAGACGATCGACACCTCGGCCGCGCCCTGCCGAAGGCTGGTGCGGGTGCAGTCGATGGCGGTGAACCCGCCGCCGATGACGACCACCTTGGCGCCCTTCAGCGCCGGGATCGGCAGTCCGCGAGTGCTGTTGTAGAGGTTCTCGAGCGCGTTGACCACGCCGTCGGCATCCTCACCGGGAATGCCCAGCTCATTCGACTTGTAGCAGCCGATGCCGACGTAAACCGCGTCGTAGCCCTGGTCAAGCAGGTCGGCCACGTGGAAGTCGCGGCCAAGGCGCATGTTCGGGCGGAAGGTGGCGCCCAGCTCCCAGACGTGATCCAGCTCGCGGTCCATCCAGCCCTTCGGCAGGCGGTACTCCGGGATGCCGTAGCGCAGCATGCCGCCCTGCTCCGGATCGGCCTCGAAGACGTCGCAGTGGTGGCCCCGCAGCTGCAGGTAGTAGGCCGCCGCCATGCCGGCCGGGCCAGCGCCGATGACCGCCACCCGGCGGCCGGTGTCCGGGTCCTTTGGCCACGGGATGGGCGCCGGCGCGTCCACCTCCAGCACGCGGTCCGCGCAGTAACGATGCGAATCGCGGATGGCGATGGCGGTGTCCACCTCCTCGCGCCGGCAGTGCGTCTCGCACGGCGCCGGGCAGACACGGCCCAGGATGGCGGGGAAGGGGAGCGAGCGCTTCAGGATGCGCGTCGCCTCCTCCCAGTTGCCCAGGCTGTTCTGCTTCAGGTAGCCGGGGATGTCGACCCGGGTCGGGCACTTGAACTGGCACGGCGGCAGGCAGTAGGCGTCGTGGTCGCTGAAGATCAGCTCCAGCACCATGCGGCGGTTCTCGATCAGCCGCTCCGAGTGGGTGGTGATGACCATCCCCTCGTCGATCTGGGTGCCGCAGCTGATGGGCGTGTTCTCCTGCCCCTCTACCTCGACGACGCAGATGCGGCAGGCGCCGTACGGCGCCAGCTTCGGCTCGTAGCAGAGCGTCGGTATCTCGATGCCGAGCACGCGGCACGCCTGCAGAATGGTCTGGCCTTCCTCGGCCTGGACCTGCTGCCCGTTGATGGTGACGTTGATGCTCCGGGTGCCGGGCACCATCGGCCAGACCGGCGCGTAGTCCTCCGGTCGGAGCACCCCGGCGCCGTTGCCCTTGCCGTTCCCGTTGGTGGCGAAGCTCATCGGTCCTGCAATGCTAGCGTCATGCCGATGCCGCCGGTCCGATGCCGGCCAGCGGGCTCAGCATGGGGGACAGGCCCTCGCTCGGATGCACACCGGCCAGGCATTCGCCGCGCTCCGCGTGGGCGCGGTACTCGTCCGGGAATCGGTCAAGCGTGGTCAGCATCGGTCCCGGCGCCCGCGCCTCCAGCTTGCAGAGCGCCGTGTCCGTCATCTTGCGCGACAGGGCGCGGAGCAGGTCCACGTCGTCCGGGCGTGGCGTGGCGGCCAGGATGCGATCCAGCGTCTCGACCAGCCGCTTGGTGCCGATCCGGCACGGGACGGCCTTGCCACAGGCCTCGCGCGCCGACCAGTCCAGGAAGAACCGCGCCGTGTCGACCATGCAGGTGGCGGTGTCGGTGACCAGCACCTGCCCAAGGCCGATGCCCGCGCCCGCCGCACGGAGCGGCTCCACGTCGTAGGGCGTGCGCAGCTCGTCGGCCGACAGGGCGCCACCGCCGGCGCCGCCCACGAAGACCGCCTTCACCGTGCCCACCGATCCGCCCGCCAGGTCGATGACCTTGCCCAGTGGCGTTCCCAACGGGACCTCCAGCAGGCCAGGCTCGCTGACGCGGCCGTAGATGCTGACCAGCTTGGTCCCCGGCGAGGCCTGGCTGCCGACACTGGTGAAGGCGGCGGGCGAGTGGGCCAGGATCCAGGCGGCGTGCGCGAGCGTCTCCGCGTTCTGGACCGTGGTCGGTGCGTCGGCCAGCCCCTTCTCGGTCGGGTACGGCGGGCGGATGACGGGCATGCCACGGTCACCGGAGAGCGCGGCGAGCAGGGCGGTCTCCTCGCCGGCCACCAGCGCCCCCGAGCCTTCCCAGACGCTGGCCTGGCAGGAGAAGTCGGTGCCCAGGATCAGGTAGCCGGCCAGGCGGCTCGCTTCAGCTTCCTCGATCGCGGCTCGCAGGCGGCCGATCGCCTGCGTCCAGTCCCGGCGTACTGCCAGGATCAGCTCGGAGGCGCCGGTCGCGAAGGCGGCCAACAGCGCGCCCTCCAGGATGAGGTGCGGATTGCCCTCGGCCAGAGCCCGGTCGCCGAGGGCGGTTGGATCGGCACCCATCAGGTTGACGACCACCACCTTGCGCGAGCCGGCCGCGGCCCGGGTCGCGCGCCACTTGTCGGCGGTCGGCCAGCCGCCGCCACCGCGGCCACGCAGGCCGGCGTCGGCGATCTCCGCGATGACGCCCTCGGGGCCAAGGTGCGCCACCGCCCGCTCCAGGCCGGCATAGCCGCCGTGCTCGCGATACGACGCCAGGCTGTTGGGGTCGACGCGGCCGACATTCGCGAGCAGGCGCTGCTCGCCGCGCGGCAGGATGCGGATCTGCGGGGAGAGGCCCGTTCCGCCGGGGTCGACAGTCATGCGGTCGCCGCCGCGGTCCGCTGTCGCTCCTCGACCAGGTGCCGGGCCTGGGCCGCGTTCAATGGCCCGAACACCAGCGTGTCGATGCGCAGCGCCGGCGCCATGGCTCCGGAGGCCACTTCCGGGCTCGTCTCCAGCGTGAAACGGCCATCGGCGGTCACCTCACCGGGACCGATGCCCAGCTCGTCCCGGAGCGCGGCCAGCAGGTCGTCGCCACCGGCGAAGCGACAGGCGGCGCAGGTGCAGATCGTGATGACGTGGCCCTCGGCCGGGAGCAGCCGGAAGCCTCCGAGACCGGCGGCGCCGAAGACCTGCGCCCAGTGGATGGTCATGCGGTCGCTGATGATGCGCAGCGCTCGCTCGGGCAAATAGCCATAGCGCTCCTGCACGGCGGCGAAGATGGCCACCAGCGACTCGGGACGGGCGCCGAAGCCCTCGACCACGCCGGACACCCACGGCTCGTCGACCGCCTCGTCCCAGCGCACCGCGTTGCGCTCCGGCTGCGCCGGTTGCCCGGCCCGTCGCCATGCGTTCGGGTCCTTGCGCTCGTCGTAGATCTCCGGCATGCCGTAGCGGATCCGGTTGCCCCGCGAGTCGAAGCCGCTCATGTCGATCGCCTCGACCGGGCAGACCTGGGCACACTGGAAGCAGACCTCGCACTTGTGCTCGCCGAACGGGTCGTAGATCAGGTCCAGCCGGCCCCGCCAGCGTTCCGGCATCTGCGGTCGCTCCTCGGGGTATTGGCGCGTGACCTTGGGGGTCCAGAAGTTCTTGAGGGTGACCCACATCCCCTTGGCGATGCCGCCGCCCGGAAACGTCATCGGCTAGGCCCCCACTACCGGCTGGAGGTTGAAGAACAGCACGATGCCGGCGGTCAGGAACAGGTTCACCAGCGCCAGCGGCAGCAGCCACTTCCAGGCCATGCCCATCAGCTGGTCGACCCGAACGCGCGGCAGGGTGGCGCGCATCCAGACCGCCACGAACACGAAGAAGTAGGTCTTGGCGAAGAAAATGATGGCGCCCAGCACGGTCCCGATGATCCCGTCCGGCAGCTGGAAGAAGGGCGGCAGCCAGCCACCGAAGAAGAGCGTCACCACGATGGTGCTCATGATGAAGAGCGCCACGTACTCGGCGAAGAAGAAGAAGCCGAAGCGCATACCCGAGTACTCGGTGGCGAAGCCGGCCACGATCTCGGAGTCGGCCTCCACCATGTCGAACGGCGTGCGGTTGATCTCCGCGGTGGCGGCGATGAAGAAGATGGGGAACGCCCAGAACTGCCAGAAGAAGCCCCACCCGTTGACGCGCTGCCACTCCACGATCTCGGTGAACGACAGGCTGCCGGTCAGGATCACGATCCCGACCACCGACAGGGTCAGCGGGATCTCATAGCTGACCATCTGGGCCGCGCTGCGCAGCCCGCCCAACAGCGAGTACTTGTTGTAGCTGGCCCAGCCGGCGACCAGTAGGCCGACCACTGACAGCCCCAGCACCGCGAAGAAGTAGACGACGCTGATCGACGACTCGATCGCAACCAGCCCCGGTGCGAAGGGGATGACCAGCATGCTCATGGCCGCCGCCATGAAGACCATCCAGGGCGCCATGGTGAAGGTGGACCGATCCGCCTGGTCGGGCGTGGTGTCCTCCTTGGCCAGCACCTTGAACCCATGGATTGTGCTCTGGAACATGCCGCGGGGGCCGACCCGGTTCGGGCCGTAGCGCAGCTGCATCAGCGCGATCACCTTCAGCTCCACCTGAATGATGATGAAGGCCGTCGGGACGGTGAGGACGAGCAGCAGCGTGGTGCTCAGCACGAAGCGGCCGATGCCCACCAGCAGCTCGCCGACGTCCATCTACTTGTCCACGCCGCCCATGATCGGGTCAAGGCTGGCCATCACCGCCATGGTGTCGGCGATCAGGTGACCCGGCATCAGCACCGGCATGACCTGCAGGCTGATGAACGACGGGTCGCGCATGCGGAACCGATACGGGTTCGGGCCACCATCGCTGATGGCGTACACGCTGTAGAAGCCACGCGGTGACTCGACCGCGCCGAAGGCGCGACCAGGCCTGGGGCGGATGATGCCGGGCACCTGTGCCTGCACCGGGCCGTGCGGCATCTTGTCGATGATCTGGTCGATCAGGTGCAGGCTCTGCTTGATCTCGGCCACGCGCTGCAGGTAGCGCGCGTACGTGTCGCCACCGGGCTGGGTGATGACGTCGAACTCGAGCTCGTTGTAGATCGAGTAGGGATGCGCCTTCCGGACGTCGAACGGCACGCCCGAGGCCCGGAGGTTCGGCCCTGACACGCCGAGGCTGATGGCCCGTTCGCCGGAGAGCACGCCCAGGCCCTTGGTGCGCTGCACGAAGATCTCGTTCTGGGTAATCAGCAGCTCGTTGTCGCCGATGCTCTTGTTGACGTTCACGCGCCAGGCGGACAGGCGGTTGATGAACTCGTCGTTGACGTCCCAGTTCACGCCGCCGACCCGGAAGAAGTTGAAGAGCATCCGCTGGCCCGAGATGCTCGACAGCAGGTCGACCACCTCGTCGCGGTTGATGAAGCCGTAGAGGATCGGGGTCAGGCCGCCCATGTCCAGCGCCAGGAATCCCATCATCAGGCCGTGGCTGAACACCCGGTTCAGCTCCACCACCAGCGCCCGGATGTATTCCGCGCGGGGCGGGGCCTTGATGCCGTACAGCTTCTCGAAGGCGATCGCCGGCGCGTGCTCGTTGTGCATGGCCGACATGTAGTCCATGGGGTCGACGTAGGTCAGGACCGTGGTGTAGGTCGCGTTCTCGCAGAGCTTCTCGATGCCGCGGTGCAGGTAGCCGAGCACCACGTCCAGGTCGGTCACCATCTCGCTGCGGATCTTCACCACCAGCCGCATCACGCCGTGGGTGGAGGGGTGCTGCGGCCCCATGTTGAGCAGCATCTCGCCCTCACCCAGCGAGTACATCTCCTCCTCGCGTTCCGTCTGCGGCGGCCGATCCGGGATGCCGACCATCTCGAAGCCGGCGTACTCGGCGGGCCCGGGGCGGCCGGACGCATCGGTGCTGGCGCCGGCGCCTGGCATGCCGGTGCCGAGGGCGGCGGCCAGGCGTGCCTCCTCCTGCCGGTCGAGGTCGAGCGGGTCGGGGATGCGGGTCTCGGGCTCAGTGGCGGTCATGACGGTTCGCTCGTCTTGCCGTTCGTCTCGGCGGCGGCCTGGTTGTGAGGATGCGGGGCCGATGAGCTGGTGGCCTGCTCGCGGAAGCGGCCGAGCTCCCAGGTCTCGGGACGCTCCAGCGGGACGACGCCGGCAGCCGGGGAGTCGGCGGCGTCATCCGGCAGGATGAAGTCCTTGCGCTGCGGGAAGCTGCGGTAGTCGGGCGACATGTAGATGCGACGCAGGTCGCGGTTGCCGTCGAAGACGATGCCCATCATGTCGTACATCTCGCGCTCGTGGAACATGGCGCCCTCCCACAGCCCGGTGATGGTCGGGATGTGAGGATCGGCGCGATTCACGCGGCAGCGGATGCGCAGCCAGGCAGGATGCAGCTCCGAGTACAGGTGGTAGACAACCTCGAAATGCGGGTCATCCTCTCCAGGCCCGTAGTAGTCGACCGCCGCCGCGTCGCCCAGCCACCAGAACTTGAGCTCCGGATCGTCGCGGACCGCGGTCAGCAGCTCGATGTTCCGGGCGCCATCGGCCTGGACCTCGACGGTGTCCTCGTCGGTCCACAGGCTCTGCGCCAGGTCGGGGAAGCGGTCGGTCAGCGCACGGACCAGCGCACCCGCCGCAGCGGGCGCGGTCAGCGGACGTCTCCTTCCCAGGCGAGCCGCTGCGGTCCGCGGTCGACGTAGGTCGGCCACTGCCCACGCCGCTGCTTGACCAGCTCCTGCAGCTTGATCAGGCCGTAGATCAGGCCCTCCGGCCGCGGCGGGCAGCCCGGCACATAGACGTCGACCGGCATGACCCGGTCCACGCCCTGCACCACGCTGTAGCTGCGCTTGAAGCGGCCGCCCGAGGTGGTGCAGGTGCCCATGGCCACGCACCATTTGGGCTCGGGCATCTGCTCCCAGAGGCGCACCAGCGGCCCGGCCATCTTGGTGGTCAGCGTGCCGGCCACGATCAGCACGTCCGCTTGCCGCGGGCTGGCGCGGAACGGGAACATGCCGAAGCGATCGACGTCGTTCTTGGCGGTGGCGGTGCTCATCATCTCGATGGCGCAGCACGACAGGCCGGACAGCAGCGGCCATAGCGAGTTGGCGCGGATCAGGTCCAGCAGCCAGTCGGCCTTGGTGGGGATCACCTCCAGCAGGCCGTGGAAGCCGCCGCGCGGATGCTCCTCCATGCCGAACTCGCGCAGCAGCTCGTCGTTGGCTCCCTGGTCGGGAATGATGATCGGTGACGGAGCGGCGTCGCCCGCCGCGGTCGGGTCGGATGAGTTGGGTGTCGTCAGTGCCATCGCAGGTCTCCCTTCCGCCAGGCGTAAAGCTCGCCGACGAGCAGAATCGCAAGAAAGACGCCGATCACCACCATGCCCGGCACCTCGAGGGCGCGCACGCTGATCGCCCACAGGTAGACGAAGATGATCTCCACGTCGAAGGCGACGAACAGAAGTGCGTAGAGGTAGAAGGCAAGGCCGAAGCGCGACCAGGTGTCGCCGATCGTGTCGATGCCGCTCTCATACGGCAGGCCCTTCTGGGGTCGGGCCCGGCGGTGCGTGATGAGCCACGAGAACAGGATCGTGCCGAAGACGAACGTGGTGGCGGCGAACCCGAACCCGAGGACGTAGATCAAGCCGGTCTGATCCATGTCAGCTCCGAGT
>DATBRW010000127.1:0-3193 GCA_036560125.1 Candidatus Limnocylindria bacterium | reverse complement strand
CCCGACGTTGAAAGTCGGGTCCCACGCAGCGAAGGTCCGCGAACCCCGTCAGGTCCGGAAGGAAGCAGCGGTAAGCGACCGCCTTCGGGTGCCGTGGGGCGACCTGGCTGGAGCCGGACGATCTTCGCGTGTGCGGGCGCTTGCGATCGACACCGGGTGCACGGCCGTTTCACCCATCCGCGGATCGCCGCCATCGCCTTCGCGGCGAGGCGGCGGTTCGGTGTACGGTAGCCGGACCATGTCGCCCACTCCCCCCGACCAGCATCGGGCGCTGTACCGCCGCTGGCGGGCGCAGCGCTTCTCCGAGGTGCTCGGCCAGGACCCGATCGTCGCCACCCTGCGCCGGGCCGTGGCCGCCGACCGCACCGCCCATGCCTACCTGTTCGTGGGGCCGCGTGGCACCGGCAAGACTTCCACCGCGCGCATCCTCGCCAAGGCCATCAACTGCACCAACCGTGGCGATGACGGCGAGCCGTGCGACACCTGCCCGGCCTGCGTGGCGGTGCGCGAGGGGCGCGCCATGGATGTCATCGAGATCGACGCCGCCAGCCACGGCCTGGTCGAGGACGCCCGTGAGCTGGTGATGCGGGCGCTGACCTCGCCCGCCGAGCTGCGGCGGCGGGTCTACATCATCGACGAGGTCCACATGCTCAGCGCGCACGCCTTCAACGCGCTGCTGAAGATGGTCGAGGAGCCCCCCGACCACGTCGTCTTCATCCTGGCCACCACGGACACCCACAAGGTGCCGGCCACCATCATCAGTCGCACCCAGCGGTTCGACTTCCGCCCGCTGCCGACCGATGCCATCGTCGGCAAGCTGACGCGCATCGTGGCCGCCGAAGGCGCGGAGGCGGAGCCTGAGGCGTTGGCGCTGATCGCCCGCCTGGCCGATGGCGGCATGCGCGACGCGGAGTCACTGCTCGACCAGGTGCTGGCCTACGCCGGTGACCGGATCACGCTCGAGGCGGTGCGCGAGGCTGTTGGCCTGGCCGATGACGCCGCCATCACCACCCTGCTGCACGCCTACGTGGCGGGTGACGCGCCAGCCGCCCTGGACCAGATCGAAGCCTTGGCCGATGGCGGCCGCGACATGGCCCAGGTGGCGGCCCAGGCCGAGGGCGAGGCTCGCCAGATGCTGCTGCTGGCCGCCGCCGATCCGCCGGCCGCACGGCGCCTCGCCACCATCCTGCGCACCCTGGCCGAGGCGGCGGGGGAGGGCGGACACGAGGGCCGCGCCCGACTGGCGATGGAGCTGCTGGCGGTCGAGCAGGCATTCACCGAGACCATCCCCGCGGCTGCCACGAGCCCAAGCCCGGTACCGGTCCGGCCATCCACCGTGGAGCCCTCGCCGATCAAGCCCCCGCCCGCACCCGAGCCGGTCGCCGCCGCCACGCCACCGCCGCCCGAGCCGGCGAGTCCGAAGCCGGAGCCCGCACCCGAGCCATCACCGCAGCCGGCGGCTGGTCCGGCGACACCGCCCCCCGACGGCGTGGCCGGCATCCGCGCCCGCTGGGCCGAGGTGGTTGCCACTGCCAGCCCGGCGCTTCGGCCGCTGCTCAGCGAGTGCCGGCCGGTGGCGCTGGACGGTGCGCGGCTGACCCTCGCCTTCCCGGAGGAGCGCGGCTTCATGCGGGAGAAGGTCACGAACCGCGCCGGCAACATCGAGCAGCTGCTGGCCACCGTGTTGGGAGGCACCTGGGCGGTCGATTGCATCGCCAGCAATGTCGAGCTCGAGCCGCTCACGGTGCAGCAGGCGGTCGCATCGGATGCCAGCGATCCGGACGGCCAGGCCCTGCTGGATGGCGTCCTGCGCATCACCGGCGGTGAGCTGGTCGACGCGCCTGAGGTCCGCTGATCTCGTTTCAATCCACGCCGCCCCTCGGGCCGGCTTCGCATCGCAGAGTTGAGAGGTATTCGTGAACATCGGTCAGATCGCCAAGATGGCGCAGCAGATGCAGGCGCAGATGGCGCAGGCGCAGGAGGAGCTCCGCGAGAAGACGCTGGAGGCCACCGCCGGCGGGGGAGCGGTTCGCGTCGTCATCACCGGCGCCCAGGAAGTGCGCGCCATCGAGATCGATCCTGGAGCCGTGGACCCCGAGGAGGTCGAGATGCTCCAGGACCTGATCCTGACCGCCGTCAACGACGCGATTGCGCGCAGCAAGGAGCTGGAGCGCGAGCGGATGGGCGCCATCGCCGGCGGCATGGGGCTCCCCGGCATGCCTGGCATGGGCGGCTCGATCCCCGGCCTGCGCTGAGCGCGTGGCCGGACTGATCGCGCCGGTGGCGCGGCTCATCGACGAGCTCAGCCGCCTGCCCGGCGTTGGCCGCAAGACGGCCCAGCGCCTCGCCTACCACGTCCTGCGCGCCCCGGCCGACGAGGCCCGCGCCCTGGCCGAGGCGCTGGTCGCCGTCAAGGAGCAGGTGGCCTACTGCTCCATCTGCTGCAACATCACCGATGTCGGCGTCGACCCCTGCGCCATCTGCGCCGATTCCCGGCGGGATCCGTCGCGCATCTGCGTCGTCGAGGAGCCGTTGGACGTGCTGGCCATCGAGCGGACCGGCGAGTTCCGCGGCCGCTACCACGTGCTGCATGGGGCCATCAGTCCCATCGATGGAATCGGTCCAGAACAGATCAAGGCGCGGGAGCTGATCGAGCGCGCGGCGCAGGGCGGGATGGCTGAGGTGATCCTGGCCACCAACCCGAACCTGGAGGGCGAGGCGACCGCCATGTACCTGGCCGACCTGCTGGCTAAGCACGTCCCGGTGGTGACCCGCATCGCGCGCGGGCTGCCGGTCGGCGGCGATCTCGAGTACGCCGATGACGTGACGCTGATCCGTTCCCTCCAGGGCCGCCGCGAGGTCGAACGCAACTAGCTGGGCAGCCCGGCCCGCGATCGCTAGCGGTCGGCGCGGAGGGCGTCCTCGATCTCGTCCAGGTGCTCGCCGCGATGCTCGCCGCGCGCCGGGCTGATCGGGCTGTCAGGGTCGCCCGGCCAGAGGCGCTCGAGTGGGAGTTCGGCGGCTCGGGCGTCGGTCTGCTCGGCGACGCGCAGGGCCAGCTGGGCGGCCTCGCGGGGCGCGATGGCATGAATGAGCGGGCGGGTCGAATCGTTCAACCAGTCACCGTCCGGCTCCGCGTCGCCGGGCGCCCATGGCTCGCCGCGATCGATCTTCTCCGCCAGGACCATGAAGC
>DATBRW010000126.1:0-24937 GCA_036560125.1 Candidatus Limnocylindria bacterium | reverse complement strand
GCGCCTGGAGCGTGGCAGCGCCGCGACCGGCCTGTTCGGAAAGCTCCGTCACGAGCCGCACACGCTGCAGGTCGGCCAGACGCGCCTCGTGGACCTGGCCGACGACGAGACGCTGATGGCAGGATTCGACAAGGACACGCGCTATGCCGTCCGCCGCGCCGAGCGCGAGGGCGTCGAGATCACCAGCGCGACCGATGCCGGCAACCTGGAGGCGATCGACGCCCTGCATGCGCTCGTTCTCGAGACGCAGCGCCGAGCCGGCTTCCCGAAGCCGCCGCTGCAGCGTTACCGGCTGGCCTGGCGCGGCCTGGCCAGCGCCGGGCGGGCCGCCATCTTCGAGGTCCGCCGAGAAGGCGCGCTGCTGGCCAGTGCCATGCTGGTGATCGAGGGAGATCGGTCCTTCTACCTGTTCTCTGGCTCGCGCCGCGAGGAGAAGGGGGAGCCGAAGCGCTACGCCTCGTACGCCCTGCAAATGGCGATGATGCGCCACGCTCGCGCCGCCGGCGCCAGGGTGCACGACCTGTGGGGAATCGCGCCGGAGGGAGCCTCACCGGACCATGCGTGGTACGGGGTCGGTCTCTTCAAGAAGGGCTTCGGCGGACGGCCGGTGGTCTGGGCCGGCACGTGGGACATCGTCGTGGATCGCACCCTGTACCGCATGCGCCAGATGGCCGAAGGCTGGCGAGGGAGCGTCCGGAGTTGGGCTGCGCGCGTGCGCCCGGTGGACCGATGAGCCAGGCCCGGAGCATGCCGCTCGGTCAGCTGACCGACGAGATCGGGCCGGAGCGGGTGATCGGCCTGCCTGTTGGCGAGGTCCGCGGCCTGGCCTACGACTCGCGGGCGGTCGAGACGGGCACGCTGTTCTTCGCCATCCCGGGCGTCCACGTGGACGGCCATGACTACGTGCCCCAGGCGATCGCGAGCGGGGCGCTGGCCGTCGTGGTGGAACACGAGGTGGCCGGCCTGCAGATCCCGCAGCTCGTGGTCTCGCGCACCCGCGACGCCCTGGCCGATGCGGCCGACGCTTGGTACGACCATCCGTCGCGGCGCCTGCACGTGATCGGCATCACCGGCACCGATGGCAAGACCACCACCGCCTTCCTGGCGGAGGCGATGCTGCGGGCCGCCGGCTGGCGACCGGGGCTCATTGGGACGGTGGAGGTCGGCATCGGCAACGAGCGGTCGGCCAACGAGAATCGCAACACCACCCCGGAAGCACTGGAGCTGCAGGCGCTCCTGGCGGAGATGGTCGCGGCCGGCAACGACAGCGTCGTGATGGAGGCGACCAGCCATGGCCTGGTCCAGGCGCGGACGCGGAACGTCGACTTCGACGTCGGCCTCCTGACCAACCTGACCAGTGAGCACCTCGAGTTCCACGGCTCGTGGGAGAACTATCGCGCCGCGAAGGGGATGCTCTTCCAGCAGGTCCCGATCTCGATCCTGAACACCGACGACCCCTCGGTGGCCTTCTTCCTCAGCCTCGTCCGGGGCCGCGTCCTGACCTACGGGCTGGATAACGAAGCGGATGTCCACGCGTCGGAGGTCGATGCCCGCGCCAACGGCACCTCATTCACGGTCACCACCGCCGACTGGCGCGGCCGAGTGGACCTGCAGCTGCCGGGTAGCTTCAACGTCCACAACGCGCTGGCGGTGATGGCGCTGGCCAGGGTGGAGCGCATCGACCTCGAGCTGGCGGCTCGCGCCCTCGCTGACGTTCCCGGCGTGCCGGGCCGGATGGAGACGGTGGACCTTGGGCAGCCCTTCGGCGTGGTGGTCGATTACGCCCACACCGCCGATTCGCTTGGCAAGGTGCTGCGCATCCTGCGCCCGCTGGCCAGCGGCCGGGTGATCGCCGTCTTCGGCTCCGCGGGTGAGCGCGACCCGACCAAGCGACCGGCCATGGGGCGGGCCAGCGCCGAGCTCGCAGACGTCACCATCGTCACTGACGAGGATCCGCGCCTGGAGGATCCGCGCCTCATCAACAAGGCCATCGCCCAGGGTGCGCGCGACGCGGGCGCCCGGGAGGGGGAGACGCTGTTCGTGATCGACGACCGGCCGTCGGCGATCGGCCACGCCATCGGCCTGGCGCAGGCCGGCGACGTGATCCTGCTGGCCGGCAAGGGGCACGAGAAGACGATCATCTACGGCACCGAAGGTCGTTGGTGGGACGAGAAGGAAGTCGCGCGACGTGCCCTGCGCGATGCGGGGTACGGTGGAGCCGATGTCTGAGCTCCGCGCCTGGCGGGTTACCCACCGCGCCGATTGGAACGGCTTCGTCGAGACGGCGGACTACCGCAGCTTCCCGCAGCTGTGGGAGTGGGGCGAGCTGCGTGAGCCGTTCGGTTGGCGGCCGGTGCGCCTCGCCATCGGTCCCGACCCTGCCCAACCACCGCTGGCCGGGGCCCAGGTGCTGATCCGCGACGTCCCGATGGTCAAGTGGCGCCTCGGGTACGCCCCACGCGGGCCGGTGGGCGACCTGGATGACGTGGAGGTGCGCGGGGCCATGACATCGGCCCTGCGCGCCCTCGCACGCGATGAGGGGATCGCCACCATCAAGGTCGATCCCGAGGCGACGCCGGAGAGCGCGTTCGGTCAGGCATTGCTGGAGCCGCCATGGCGGGCAGCAACCCGAGTTCAGCCGCCGCACACGCGGCTGATCGACCTGGCCCAGGACGAAGAGGCGCTGCGCGGCGCCATGAAGCGCAAGCACCGTCAGTACGTGGCCAAGGCCGAACGCGAGGGGATCAACATCGAACGGATGGACGGCAGCGCCTTCCGGCCCATCGCCGACCAGTGGCTGGACGAGTTCTATGCGATCTACACGCATACCGCCGAACGTGCCGGTTTCGTGGCGCGCTCCCGCGCCTATTACCAGCGGGTATGGGACCTGTTCGGGCCTGCCGGACACGTACGGCTGTCGTTCGCCACGCGCGACGGTGAGCGGCTGGCGACGCTCTTCCACTTCACGGTTGGCGATCGCGCGGCCGAGGCGTTCGGCGGCATGACGGATGCCGGGGCGGACTCGCGCGCGAACTACCTGCTCAAGTGGGAGGCGATCGCCGGCTTCAAGCGCGACGGTTTCGCCACCTACGACCTGTGGGGCCTGGCCACCGGCGGCATCGCGCAGTTCAAGGAGGGCTTTGGCGGGCGACAGGTCGAATACGTCGGCGCCCGCGACCTGCCCATCAAGCCGGCCGAGGACATGGCGCTGCGCTTCGCGCTTCCTGCGTACGGGATCGCCCAGCGCGCCCGGCTGCGGCTTTCGGGCAGGCGCCTGGCTGGTTCCGACGACTGACCGACATCGCCGATGACTCACGCGCCTGTCGCCGGTCCCTAATCCGATAGCCAGCCGCAGGAGACCACGCATGAGCCGGATCACCGACCCGCGAGAGACGAAGAATCTCGACGGCTATGGCTCGCCGCCGCTCGAGTGGAAGCGCGTGATCGAAGCCCTGGACAAGACGCGCGAGCTCGAGACGACCGACGCGGCTGGCCGGTTCTGGATCGCGACCACCAGGCCGGATGGACGCCCGCACCTGATGGCGGTCGGCATCGTCTGGGACGACGGCCGCTTCTACCTGGTCACCGGGGCGGGGACGCAGAAGGGCAAGAACCTGGCCCGCGATCCGCGCTGCGTGGTCAGTGTGGCCGCGCCGGGGATCGATATCGTCGCCGAAGGCGAGGCGAAGGTCATCCGCGACGAGGCCGAGCTGCAGCGCATCGCAACGCTGTTCAGCGGCTGGGGTCCGCAGGTCCGCGACGGCGCCTTTTGGCACGAATACAGCGCGCCCAGCGCAGGTCCTCCGCCGTGGGACGTGTGGGAGATCACGCCCGGGACCGTCTACGCGGTGTCGTCGGAGGAGCCGAACGGCGCCACGCGCTGGCGCCTCTGATGCGCCTGGCGCCGACCAACCACCCAGCGACGGCTGGTCCGCTGAAGGGAATTGGCTTGCTCGCTTTACTCCAGATCACCATCGGTTCAACCTAGGCCTACGGATGAGCGCCGCCCTGCGTTCGACAACTGCGATCCTCGCCGCAGCTTCCCTGTGCGTATCGGGAGCACTGCTGGTTTCTGCGCTGCGGCCCGCGGCCGCGCTGGCAGCGCCAGATCCGCTGACCTGCGCCGGATACCCAGGACCACGGGTTTTCCTTGAGGCCCAGTCCTGGTGGACCCAAGCCCCAGGCCAGATGGACCAGCATCTCCACATGGGAACCTGCTTCCCGCTGAACCAGACGGTCTCGGGCGTGGTGAGCTTCGACGTCCGCCTGATGAAGCACGGCGCCCTGGGACGGACCGTCTTCTTCCGCATCCACGATGACCTCGGGACCGAATGCCACCGGTCGCATCCTGAGGTGTCGAACACCGATCCGAACGGCATGGTCATCACCCACGTCGAAGTCGACACGAGCTGCTTCAGAGACGGCTATCGCGCGATCTTCTTCAACTGGACCGTGAAGCAGCCGAACGGCAATCGATTCATCGTGCGGCAGAACATTCCGGTGGACATCGAGAACGGCAAGGCCGATCTCAACTGGCGGGCCAACACCCTCATGGGCGGCTCCTCCTTCGAGGAGCCCCGTCTCCGGGACTGGAACTATGCAAACTCGTTGATCCTGGGCGGGCAGGGCAAGGCATCGGCCTACTCCGTCGAGCCCCGCGCCGGCGAATTCTCGCTCCGGCTCAAGACGACTCAGCCGCCGCGCGCCGACATCACGGAGCGCAGCTTCGTCGCAACGGTTGATCCTGACTTCCATAACGGCAACCCTGGCACGGAAGTCCTGCGCACCGATGGCGGGTACCAGGGTCCGCTGAGCATCGACTCCACGGCACTCGCGAATGGCGCCCATCGCCTGGTCCTCATCGAGTGCCAAGAAGTGGCATCCGAAGGGAAGGTCCTCTGCGGCGTGCTGGCCGTGCCCTTCGTCGTCCAGAACTGACCCGCCGCTGAGTCCCCGCGCCCCGCGCAGGGCGCCGTTAGGCTTGCACGCGTGCCACCCATCGCGCGTCGCGCCGACGACACCGACCGTCCTCGCTGGGACGCATTCATCGCGTCACGCCCGGAGGCGGATCTCCTCCAGGCCTGGGGCTGGGGCGAGTGCACGGCCATGGCCGGCGAGCCGCCGTCTCGAATCCTGGTGGAGGACGGCGGCCAGATCCAGGGCGTCGCCCAGGTCCTGATCCGCAAGGGCGCCTTTGGGCGGCAGATCGCCTATGTGCCGCATGGACCGGTCTGGGACCGATCGGCTTCGAACGCCGATCGCATCTTCGCCTGGCTGGCCCAGGGCCTCCGCTCACTCGCGCTGAAGGAGAAGGCGCTGGTGGTCAAGCTGGATCCGCGGAACGAGCCCGGGCAGGATTTCGACTTCCGTCACCTGGCCGCCGAACACGACCTGCAGCCCGCCCAGGACCTGCAGGCGTCGACCACCCGCATCGTCGACCTGCTGAACGGGGGCGAGGCCCTGGAGGCCTCGTGGCATGCGGACGCGCGCCGCCTATCGAAGCGCGCCGCCCGGGAGCGGACGGAGGTCGCGATCTCGCGCGAACCACGCGAGGCGGAGGTATCGGTCCTCCATGACCTCCTGGCCGATGTCGCCGAGCACGGCGACTTCAGGGTGCGATCGCCCGAGTTCCTGATGCGCCTCGCCGCCGAGTTCGCCGGCTCAAACGGCTGGTACCTGGGGATCGCGCGCGTCGAAGGCACGCCGATCGCCGCGATGGCCTTCCCGCGCGTCGGCGACCGTGCGTATTACCTGTACGGCGCGCTGCGGCGCGATGAGCAGTACAAGCACAACTATGGGTCGCACGCCGTGATGGCCGAGATGCTGCGCACATTGGCCGCCGATGGGGTCAGGACGGTCGACATGTGGGGCGTCGTCGAGCCGGACGACAAGGCCGCCGATCCGGCCTGGAAGGGCTTCAGCGACTTCAAGCGCACTTTCGGCGGCACCCCGCTGCGCCACCCCGGCCTCTACGACCTGGTCACCAACCGCTTCTGGTACACCACCCGCCGCTTCGTCCAATCGGTCAGGAGTGGTTTGCCCAACCTGAGCCGCTGAGCCCGACGCCAAGGACCGGTCGCCTCGCGCCACGACTCCTCCAGTCAGGCTCATTCGTGCTTGCTGATACCATGATCAGGTGGATCTAGCCCGCCTGCGGGCGGCTCCGGCCGCAGTGGTGCAGCGCATCGCGCGCACGCAGGCCCCGGCAGAGCCGTCCCATTCGATCGAGGATGTTGTCGCGGAAGCGCGGCTGCATCGGCCGAGCATCAATATCGGCCTGATCGAGCGTGCCCACACCGTCGCCGCCGAGGCGCACGAAGGGCAGCTGCGGGCATCGGGCGAGCCCTACATCCAGCATCCGGTGGAGGTTGCCTACTACCTCGCCACCCTCGAGATGGATGCGGAGACCCTCGCTGCCGCCCTCCTCCACGACGTTCCCGAAGACACCGAGATGACGATCCAGGAGATCGAGAAGCGCTTCGGGCGCGAGGTCGGTCGCCTGGTCGACGGCGTGACCAAGCTCTCCAAGTTCGGATCCGCGCGGACGATGGAGGAGCAACAGGCCGAGAACATCAGGAAGATGTTCATGGCCATGGCCGAGGACGTGCGGGTGGTCATCATCAAGCTCGCCGACCGGCTGCACAACATGCGCACCCTGGGCTTCCTGCCGGCAGAGAAGCAGGCCCGCATCGCGCGCCAGACGATGGAGATCTACGCCCCGCTCGCCCATCGATTGGGCATGTGGCAGATCAAGTGGGAGCTCGAAGACCTCTCGTTCAAGTACATCGAGCCGGAGCGCTATCGCCAGCTGGTCGAGATGCTGGCCGACCGCCGCAAGGTCCGCGAGAGCTTCATCAACAAGAGCATCGGGATCCTGCGCAAGGAGCTGTCGAAGGTCGACATCAAGGCCGATATCTCCGGGCGGCCGAAGCATCTCTATTCCATCGCCAAGAAGATGGAACGCAAGGGCGTCGAGTTCGATGAGATCTACGACGTCAACGCCGTTCGCCTGCTCGTCGACGACGTCAAGGATTGCTATGCCGCCCTTGGCGTCGTTCATTCGTTGTGGAAGCCGATCCCCGGTCAGTTCGACGACTACATCGCCATGCCCAAGGCGAACATGTACCAATCGCTGCACACCGCGGTCATCGGGCCCGATGCCAAGCCGCTGGAGGTCCAGATCCGGACCCGCCACATGCACGACGTGGCGGAGGCCGGCATCGCGGCGCACTGGCGATACAAGGAAGGCTCACGCGGAGACCGCCGTTATGACGAGAAGCTCGCCTGGGTACGGCAGCTGATCGACTGGCAGCGCGAAGTGGCCGATGCCACCGAGTTCGTCGAGGGGCTCAAGCTCGAAGTCTTCCAGGACCAGGTCTTCGTGTTCACCCCGAAGGGCGACGTCAAGGACCTGCCGGCCGGTGCCACGCCGCTCGACTTCGCGTACCGCATCCACACCGACGTCGGGCACCGCACCATCGGCGCCAAGGCCAACAACCGGCTGGTGCCACTCGACTACAAGCTCCGCAACGGCGACATCGTGGAGATCATCACCACCAAGGCTGCGCACGGCCCATCTCGGGACTGGCTCGCGATCGTCCAGACCAGCGCCGCGCGCGAGAAGATCCGCCAATGGTTCAAGCGCCAGCAGCGCGACGAGAACATCAGCCAGGGCAAGGACCTGCTTGATCGCGAGCTGCGCCGCCTGGCCCACGAGACGCTTGGCTCGATCTCGAACGACAAGCTGACCGAGATCGCGTCGCAGGCTCACTACAAGGAGCTGGACGACTTCTTCGCCGCCATCGGCTATGGGGCGGTGTCGCCGGGGAACGTGGTATCCAAGCTGGAGGTCCAGGACGACGCCGCCATTGCCCTGCCCGAGGTGGCGCCGCCTTCCGTCGCCCCGTCGACCACCGGCGTGCGCGTCAAGGGCGTGGGCGACCTGCTGGTGCGCTTCGCGAACTGCTGCTCACCGATCCCGGGCGACGCGATCACTGGCTACGTCACCCGCGGCAAGGGGGTGACCATCCACCGCGCCAACTGTCCATCGGTGCTGTCAGAGCGGGACATCGAACGCCTGATCGACGTCGATTGGGAGTCGGTCGACCAGCAGACCTACCCCATCACGGTACGGATCGCTGCGCTCGACCGCCCGGGCCTCCTGAACGAGATCACGAACGTGGTGGCGGAGGCGAAGGTGAACATCGTGGCCGCATCGATCGGGACGGATCCGGACGGCACGGCGACCATCAGCGCCACGCTCAAGGTCACCTCGCTCGAGCAGCTCTCGCGGGTGCTGACCAAGATCGAGCGGATCCGCGACGTCACCAGCGTCACCCGAGAGGCGCGCTAGCCCGATCCCCGTCGGTACACTCCAGCCGATGGCCGGCAAGATCACCGCTCCGCGTGGCACGCGTGACCTGCTCCCCGAAGAAGGCGACGCCTGGAACCAGATCGAGGGCATCGCGCGCGACCTGAGCGAGCGCTATGCCTTCGACAGGATCGACATTCCCCTGTTCGAGCGGGTGGAGCTGTTCGCCCGTGGTCTGGGCGAGTCGTCGGACGCGGTCGAGAAGGAGATGTTCCGGGTTTCCGGTGCGGCCGGATCGGATGAGGCGCGCGCCGACTGGGCCCTGCGGCCCGAGCCCACGGCCGGCATCGTGCGCGCCTATATCGAGCATGGCATGCACGTGCGCCCCGGCCCGCTGCGGCTCTGGATGCTCGGGCCCATGTTCCGCTACGACCGCCCGCAGGCGGGTCGGTACCGGCAATTCACGCAGTGGGACGTCGAGGTGTTGGGCGATCCTGGACCGATGGTCGACGCGGAGCTGATCGAGCTGGCGCACCGGTTCTACGCCGAGGCAGGAATCAGGGACGCCGTCGCGTACCTGAACTCCATCGGTGATGCGACATGCCGCCCCGCATATCGCCAGGCGCTGATCGACTACTTCAGCATGCACGAAGACCGCCTGTCCGATGACTCCCGTCGGCGGCTGCAGGTCAACCCGTTGCGCGTCCTGGATGACAGGCAACTCGAACCCGAGCTGGCCGCCGGCGCGCCACGCAGCGTCGACCATCTGTGCGACGCGTGTCGCGAACACTTCAACACGGTCCTGCGGCTCCTCGACGGGCTGGGAGTGCGCTACGAGGTCGACCCGACCATCGTCCGCGGCCTGGACTACTACACCCGCACCACGTTCGAGTTCTTCGTGGCCGATCGCCGCGGGCAGCAGCAGGCGCTGGCCGGTGGTGGCCGCTACGACGGGCTGGCCGAGCTGCTCGGCGGCCGGCCGACGCCCGGGATCGGCTTCGGCCTGGGCATCGATCGGGCCGTGTTGGCCGCGCAGGAGATGGGCGTGGAGGTTGCGCCGGGTCGGGCGTTGGTCGTGGTGGTGTCAGCCGATCCTTCAATTCTTGAGCCGCGGCTGCGCGTGGCGGGCCAGTTGCGGGCGGCCGGCCTACGGGTGCGGCCCGATGGCAGCGAGCGCAAGCTCGGCCGCCAGCTCGAGGCCGCTGCCAAGGTGGGTGCGCGCTGGGCGCTGATCGTGGGCGAAGGGCTGGAGCGGGGGACCGTCGTGCTCCGCGACCTGGATACCGGCGAACAGCGCGATGTGTCGCTGGACGAGGTGTCCAGGATCGTCAGCGAGGGCTGAATCGCTCGGGCCTCGCGCGGCACGCCGTCCCGCATCACCCGGCAGCCGACTCGCTACCATTCAGCGTCCCATGGCACAGGCATTCCGGAGCCACACCTGCGGCGAGCTGCGCCCCGAGCACGTCGGGCAGCGCGTGACGCTGGCTGGCTGGGTGCATCGGCGCCGGGACCACGGCCACCTCGCCTTCTTCGACCTGCGCGACCGTTACGGACTGACCCAGGTGGTCACCAACCAGGAGGACGCGCCCGACGCTCATGCCGCGGCCGAGCCGGCGCGGAGCGAGTGGGTGGTGCAGGTCGAGGGCGTCGTGCGCGAGCGACCCGAGGGCACCGCCAACGCCGAGCTGGCAACCGGGGCGGTCGAGTTGGCGGTGGATCGGTTCACCGTCCTCAACCCGAGCAAGGTGCCGCCGTTCTACATCAACGAGGAGCAGCCCGGCCTCGACGAGTCGCTGCGCCTGGAGTACCGCTACCTGGACCTGCGTCGGCCGTCGGTCCAGTCACGGATGCTGATGCGCTCGCGGCTGGCCGGGGCGATTCGCCGCGCGCTGGAGGACGATGGCTTCGTCGAGATCGAGACGCCGAACCTCATTCGCTCCACGCCGGAGGGCGCTCGCGACTTCGTGGTTCCGTCGCGGCTGCGTCCGGGCGAGTTCTATGCGCTTCCCCAGAGCCCGCAGGTGCTGAAGCAGCTGCTGATGGTCGCCGGCTACGACCGCTACTACCAGCTGGCCCGCGCATTCCGCGACGAGGACCTGCGCGGGGATCGGCAGCCGGAGCACACCCAGGTCGACATCGAGATGAGCTTCGTCTCCGAGGAAGACGTGCTCGAGACAATCGAGCGCATGGTCACCCGGGTGGCCAAGGAGGTCCTTCCGGAGCGTCCGCTCTGGCAGGAGCCCTTCCCCCGTCTTGAGTACCCCGAGGCCATGGAGCGATACGGATCGGACAAGCCCGATATCCGCTTCGGCATGGAGCTCGTCGACCTGTCAGATGTTGTCCATGGCGTCGATTTCCGCGTGTTCGCCGAGCCGATTGCCGCCGGCGGTCGCGTGCGCGGCATCGTGGCGCCTGGCTGCGGCGCCATGTCACGCCGAGAGCTGGACGATCTGACGGACCTCGCGCGGCGGCACGGCGCCGGTGGCCTCGTCCACCTGTCGGTCGAGGCCGATGGCGCGCTGTCCGGCCCGGCTGCCAAGTTCCTGGGCGAAGCAGCCGACAGCATCCGTACGGCGCTCAGCGCAGCCGCCGGCGACCTGATCCTGATCGTCGCCGATGCCGACGCGATTCGCGGCGCCGAGGCGCTTGGCCACGTCCGCCTGGAGATGGGAGAGCGGCTCGGGCTGCGGACCCCAGGGGTGCTGGGCTATGTCTGGATCCGGCACTTCCCCATGTTCAAGTGGGACGAGGAGGGGAAGCGTTGGGACGCCACGCACAACCCATTCAGCGCCCCGGTCTGGGAGGAGGAAGATCGGCTGGAGTCCGATCCGGGCTCCATTCGGGCCCAGCAGTACGACCTGGTCCTCAATGGCTGGGAGTCGGGCGGCGGCTCCATCCGGATCCACCGCCGCGACCTGCTGGAGCGGGCCTTCGCGCTGATGGGCCACTCGATGGAGAGCGCCCGTGACCAGTTCGGTGCCCTGCTCGACGCGCTCGAGTACGGGGCGCCGCCGCACGGCGGGATCGCCATCGGCCTGGACCGATGGGCCGCGCTGTATGCGGAGGTGGACAACATCCGCGAAGTGATGGCCTTCCCCAAGACGCAATCCGGGGCAGACCTGATGCTCGGCGCCCCATCCCCGGTTGCGGAGGCGCAACTCGACGAGCTCGGCCTTCGGATCGTCGAGCGCGACTAGTCGTCGTCGGCGGGAAACGCGCCCGATTCGTCATGGACCTCGCCGCCGGCGAGGGCCGGGTTGAAGACGCAGACCAGCCGCAGGTCGGATTTCACCCGCATGACGTGGCGATCATGGGCGTCCAGCGCATACATGGTGCCCGGCACGATCGGGTGACGCTCACCGGTGGTCAGGTCCTCGACCTCACCCTCACCTTCGATGCAGTAGCACGCCTCGAGATGGTTGGCGTACTCCATCTCCTTCTCCCAGCCCGCTTCGACCACGGTGTCGTGCAGCGAGAAGCCCATGGCGTCGCGCTTGAGCAGGAGGCGGCGGCTGCGCCAACCCTCGCCGGCCACGTCGCGCTCCGTGCCGATCACCTCGTCGAGGGTGCGAATGATCATGCGGCTCCTCCATCGGTCCTGCGGTCAATCTGGGAGTCAATCCTGGGAGTCAACCCGTCCGCCGGAAGGGTAGCCCGGTCGGCTGCGGCATAATCGACCTTCCATGAGCGTCTACCTCGACCACGCCGCCACCACGCCGCTGCGGCGAGAGGTGCTCGACGCGATGCAGCCGTACCTCACCGAGTACTTCGGCAACCCGTCGAGCATCCACGGCCCCGGTCGCCGCGCGCGGCTGGGACTGGACGAGGCGCGCGAGACGGTGGCGCGCATCGTGGGCGCCAAGCCACGCGAGATCGTGTTCACCTCTGGCGGGACCGAGGCCGACAACCTGGCGCTCAAGGGCGCGGCCTGGGCGGCCAGCGCGGATGGGCGCCGGGTGGTGACCAGCAGCGTCGAGCACAAGGCAGTGATGCACTCCTGCGCCGTGCTGGAGCGGTTCGGGTTCGAGGTGACCTACCTGCCGGTGGACCGATACGGCCGGGTGGACCCGGCCGACGTGGCATCGGCCATCCGCGGCCATACGACCGTGGTCAGTGTGATGTACGCCAATAACGAGGTGGGGACCATTCAGCCGATTCGGGAGATCGGCGCAATCTGCCGCCAGCGGAAGGTCCTGTTCCATGTTGACGCCGTGCAGGCGGCAGGCTTCCTGCCGCTGGACGTTGATACCCTGCAGGTGGACCTGCTGAGCCTGGGCGCGCACAAGCTCTACGGGCCGAAGGGCGTTGGCGCCCTGTTCGTTCGGCAGGGCACGGCGCTGCTGACCCAGCTCTCGGGCGGTTCCCAGGAACGCCAGCGGCGGGCCGGCACGGAGAACGTGGCGGGCATCGTGGGCTTCGCCAAGGCGCTGGAGCTGGCGCAGGACGACCTGGTGGCCAGAGAGGCGGAGAACTCGCGCCTGGCGCGGCTGCGGGACCAGCTGGTCGCCGGGCTCACCGCCCTGGCGGGCGTGACGCTGACGGGCCACCCGACCGATCGATTGCCGAACAGCGCCAGCTTCCTGGTCGAGGGAGTGGAAGGCGGGGATCTGGTGGCGGCCCTGGACCTGGAGGGCATTGCCGCGTCGACGGGCAGCGCCTGCACCACCGGGTCGGCCGAACCGAGCCACGTCCTGCTGGCCATGGGGATCGAGTCGGAGGCAGCCCATGGCTCGCTGCGGCTCACCGCGGGCCTGGGCACGACCGAGGACGACGTGCGCCGCACCATCGAGGTGATGGGGTCGGTGCTCGGCCGGATGCGGGCCGGGATGGGGGAGCGCGCCGAGGTCGCATCGGCCTGATGGGCAGGACCGTGGCCGCCATGAGCGGTGGGGTGGATTCGAGCGTCGCGGCCGCCATGCTGGCGAACGAGGCACGGACCGGCGACGAGGTGATCGGCGTCTGGATGCGCCTGCACGCCGACGGAGGCGAGGGGTACGAGCAGAGCCGATCCTGCTGCTCGCCGGACGCCGCCGACGACGCGCGTCGCGTCGCACAGATCGCCGGCATCCCGTTCTTCATCCTCAACCTCGAACGCGAGTTCGGGGCGCGGGTGATTGACGCCTTCGCGGACGGCTACCTCGATGGGTCCACGCCGAACCCGTGCCAGGCATGCAACCAGTACATCAAGTTCGACGAGCTGTTGCGGCGCGGCCTGGCCGCCTACGGGGCCGATGCGGTGGCCACCGGCCACTACGCACGGGTGGAGGATCGTGACGGGCGCCGCGTCCTGCTGCGTGCTGCCGATGCGGACAAGGACCAGACCTACTTCCTGTGGGTGCTGGACCAGGAGCAGCTGCGCCACACCCGCTTCCCGCTGGGGGAGCTGACCAAGCCCGAGGTGCGGCAGATCGCCACCGAGCTGGGCCTGCCGACCGCGGCCAAGCCGGAGAGCCAGGAGATCTGCTTCGTGCCGTCCGGTGACTACCGCGCGCTGCTCGCGGAGCGGCGTGGCTACGCCGGCGAGCCTGGACCGATCGTGGACGCGGACGGCACGGAGGTTGGCACGCACACCGGCTACGCCCACTACACGGTCGGGCAGCGCCACGGCCTGGGCGTGGCCCTTGGCGAGGCCGTGTACGTACGGGAGGTGCGTCCCGCCAGCAACACGGTGGTGATCGGCCGTCGGGAAGAGGTGGCCGCCTCCGCCTTCACCGTCGATGGCCACCGCTTCGTGGCCGGGGAGCCGCCGGCGGAGCGGTTCAGCGCATCGGTCCGGATCCGTCACCGCGCGCCCGACGTACCAGCCGAGATCACGTTGCTTGGCGACGATCGGTTCGCGGTCGAGACCGCTACGCCGGTGTGGGCACCCGCCCCAGGCCAGGCCGCGGTCCTGTACGACGGCGACGTCTGCCTGGGTGGCGGGCGAATCGCTCGGGCCGCATGACGCCGTGGCTGCTGATCACCGCCCTGCTGGCGGTCATCAACCTGGCGGCCTTCCTGGCCGTGCGCGGCAAATGGGGCCGGATGGTGGGTCTGCTGGCCATCGCCTCCCTGCTGGGCACGATCGCCGGCGACGCCGTCGGCGGGGCCACGGGGCTTGACGTGCTCGTGCTGGGGGACTACCACGTGCTGGCGGCCTGCATCGGTGCCCAGCTGCTGATGCTGGGCGTGCTGCTGCTGGTGGCCATGCTGCCCACTGCGGACGAGCGGGCGGAATCGAACTCCACAGAACGATGAGGGGCAGGCGCTGATGGACCTCGCGATCACCATCTTCTGGATCGGGGTCGGGCTCGGCGCCCTGCTGGTCGGGACCGGCGTGATGATGATCGCGCTCTCCCTGCGGCCGGTGGTGCGGGACACGCGTGCGCTGGCCAACGACGCCCGCCGGCTGACGCGGTTGGCGGAGGCGGAGCTGGCAAACATGGCCGGTCGCACGCGTGACATTGCCGACGGCACCGAGGTGCTGACCAGCGACCTGGCCAACGAGCTGCACGCCTTGCGGGCGCAGACCGACGCCCTGGAGCAGCGCGTGCTGGCCGAGCAGCCGGTCATGGCGGCGCAGGTCACGGTGGCATCGGCGGTCGCCGAGCCGGAGGACGACCCCATGGGACGCCAACCGGTCGGGTCGGTACAATCCCCGCACGCACGGGAGGACGAGTAGATCGCATGAAGGACTCCGGCCTGGGAAGCTTTCTGGCCGGCCTGGCCATCGGCGGGTTGATCGGTGCGGCGCTGGGCATGCTGTTGTCACCCTCGAGCGGCGAGGAGATGCGCGAGCAGGTCGGCGAGTTCGTCGGCGAGCGTCGGGCCGCCTTCGACGACGCGGTCAACGAGGGCCGTGCGGCCGCTGAGAAAGCTCGCGCCGAGATGATGGGCGCGTACGATGCCTCTGCCCCGGCTGAGGGCGAGGCTGCATCGCAGGGCGGGGCCGCGCCGGAGGGCGCAGCCTGACAGGCCGCTGCCACCGCAGCCACGCAGTCGAAGAGCCGGTGGGAGCCGGCTCTTGTGGTGAGACGGACCTGGTGAGGATGTGAACCCGTTGCAGCCAATGACGGCGGCGCAGATCCGCGAGGGCTACCAGCGCTTCTTCGAGGAGCGCGGGCATACCCGGGTGCCCGCTGCCGCCCTGCTGGCGCGCGACGATCCCACGCTCCTGTTCGTCAACTCCGGGATGGCTCCCTTCAAGCGCGTGCTGACCGGCGAGGAGAAGCGCGACTACGTGCGCGCGGTCGACTCGCAGCCCTGCCTGCGCGTGGCCGGCAAGCACAACGACTTCGAGGAGGTCGGCCGGACGCCGCGCCACCACACCCTGTTCGAGATGCTGGGCAACTGGAGCTTTGGCGACTACTTCAAGCGCGACGCCATCCATTGGGCCTGGGAATACCTCACCCAGGAGCTCGGCCTGCCGCCTGACCGGGTGGCCGCCACGGTCTACACCGATGACGACGAGGCCCACCACGTCTGGGCCGATGAGATCGGCCTTCCGGCGGAGCGGCTGGTGCGCTGGGGCAATATCGCGGAGGGCGACGAGAAAAACTTCTGGCGCATGGGCGACACCGGCCCTTGCGGGCCCTGCAGCGAGCTCCACTACGACCGCGGCCCGGAGCTATCGGAGGGCGAGCACTGCATTCCCGACCACTCGGAGCACTGCCCGCGCTGGCTGGAGGTCTGGAACCTGGTCTTCATGGAGTTCGATCGCGCCGCGGACGGGACGCTGACGCCGCTGCCGTTCAAGTCGGTCGACACCGGCATGGGGCTGGAGCGAATCGCCTCGGTGGTGCAGGGGGTCGACTCGAACTACGGAACCGACCTGTTCACGCCAATCATCGAGCGACTGGCGGAGTTCATCGGTCACAACCCCGAGACGGTCGAGTCGGAGCGCTTCAGCTACCAGGTGGTGGCCGACCACTCGCGAGCCATGACCTTCCTCATCGCCGATGGCGTGACGCCGTCAAATGAGGGAGCGGGGTACGTGCTGCGCCGGATCATGCGACGGGCGGTGCGTCATGGTCGGCTGATGGGCATCAGGGCGCCGTTCCTGCGGCAGACCTGCGCGGTTGTGGTCGACCTCATGGGCGAGGCATATCCGGCGCTGGCCGACCAGCGTGACCGGATCCTGGACGAGGTCGAGGCCGAAGAGGCGAAGTTCGCGCGCACGCTGGAGGCGGGCACGGAGAAGCTGCTGGCGCTGATCGAGGCGGCCGGTGGCAATGGCTTCATCCCCGGCGACGAGGCGTTCCGCCTACATGACACCTTTGGCTTCCCAATCGACCTCACCGTGGAGATCGCCGCGGAGAGCGAGATAGCGGTCGACCGTGAGGGGTTCGACCGGGCCATGACCGAGCAACGCGAGCGGTCGCGCGGCGGGAAGGGCGCGCGCTTTTCAATCGATCCCTCACTCGCCGAGCTGGCGAGCGAATTCGTTGGCTATCCGAACGAGACACGCGCCGATGGGCTGGCGGTGCTCGGCCTCGCCGGCGACGGTGAGTCGACGCAGGTCGTGCTGGACCGCAGCCCGTTCTACGCGGAGGGCGGCGGCCAGATCGGCGACCAGGGTGAGCTCATCGGTCCGAAGGGCAAGGTGGTCGTGACTGACACCCAGCGGGTGGGGGATGCGATCGTGCACATCGGCCGGCTGGACGGCCAGCTGGAGGTCGGCGATCCGATCGAGGCGCGCGTGGACGAGCGCCGGCGCTGGGCGGCCGCCCGCAACCATACCGCCACGCACCTGCTGCATCGCGCGCTGCGCGACGTGGTCGGCGAGCAGGCCAAGCAGGCGGGCAGCTGGGTCGGCCCGGAAGGGTTGCGATTCGACTTTCCGGCTTTCTCGGCCACGGCCCGTCCGCAGCTGCGGGAGGTGGAGCGCCGAGTGAACGAGCAGATTCGCCGCAACGCCACGGTGGAGCCAACCTGGATGGGCCTCGACGACGCGCGCGAGCTGGGCGCCGACATGTTCTTCGGCGAGAAATACGTGCCGGAGAGCGTGCGCGTGGTCCAGGTCGACGGCTTCAGCCGGGAGCTGTGCGGCGGGACGCACGTCGCGGCCACCGGGCAGATCGGCTCGTTCCGGATCACCGGCGAGTCGAGCATCGGCGCGGGGCTGCGGCGGATCGAGGCGGTCACCGGCGAGGCGGCGGAGGAGCTCGTTGCGGGACGCCTGGAGGCGCTGCGCGAGGCGGCGAACAAGCTGGGCGTGGCCGACCTCGAGGTCCCGGCCCGCGTGGAGGCGCTGACCGCCCGCGTCCGGGAGTCGGAAAAGGCCGCCAAGCAGCCACGGACCGCGGCGGCTGCGGCGCTGGATGTGGCGGCAGCGCTGGCCGGCGCGCAGCAGGCGGGCAACGTCAAGGTCATCGTGCAGCACTACCCCGATGCGGACGCGGATGCGCTGAGGCGCTGGGCCGACGAAATGCGCGGCATGACCGGTCGATTCGTGTCGATCGCCTCCGGCAACGGCGCAGGCCCCGCCCTGGTGGTGGCGGCCAGCCGCGACCTCGCCGGCGAGGGTTTCGACGCCGTCAAGATCGTGCGGCAGGTCGGGCCACTGATCGGCGGTGGGGGAGGCGGACGGGCGGAGCTTGCCCAGGCCGGCGGCAGCAATCCGGCCGGGCTTGACGATGCCCTGCGGGAGGCGGCGCGCCTGGCGCTCGAGGCGCTGGCTCCCCTCGAGGCGGACTGACCTGGCGGGAGGCACGGTGCAGCAGCTCTTTGGCGGCGTCGTGGATCGGCTCCGTGCGGGCCGATCAGGCACGGGCCGTGGAGGCCAGCAGGGCCCGCAGGCCCTGACCGCGCTGGATGTCGGCACCGAGTTCGCCAAGGCTCTGGTGGTGGCGCTGGAAGAGCGCGAAGGGGTGCTGACTGGCGTGGTGCGTGGCGTCGGCCGGCAGCGGCAGGGTCTGTCGCACATGCAATCGGGCACGGTCAGCGATATCGACGCGGTGGTGGCCAACTGCCGTAAGGCGCTCGACGAGGCGGAGCAGATGGCCGGCCTGCGGCCCGGCTCGGCGGTAATCGGTATTGCGGGTGAGCTGGTCAAGGGCACGACCTCGGTCCGGACCGTTCGCCGCGACCAGCCGCAAACGCCGCTGACCCAACCGGAGCTGGAGCGCATCGTCCAGCGCGCCCAGTCGGAGGCTCTCGATGAAGCCGAGTCGCGCATCGCGTGGGAGTCCGGCGTCGAGCGGATGGAGGTGCGCCTGGTGCACGCTGCCATCGTCGAGATGAAGATCGATGGCTACCCGGTCAGCAACCCCATCGGCTTCACCGGCAGCCAGCTGGAGCTGGCCGTCTTCAATGCCTTTGCGCCGATGGTGCACCTCGGGGCATTGCAGTCGGTCGCCCAGCGGCTCGGCCTGCAGCTGCTGGGCGTGATCGCGGAGCCGTACGCCGTGGCCACCTGCCTGGATCCCGGCGAGCTGGGCGACGCCGGGGCCGTGTTCGTGGATATCGGCGGCGGCACGACCGACGTCGCGTTGGTCCGCCACGGCGGGATCGCCGGCACGAAGATGCTGGCGCTGGGAGGTCGCGCATTCACCAAGGGGCTGGCCGAACGCTTCGGATTGTCCTTCACGCGGGCCGAGATGCTGAAGCTGGCCGCATCGGCCGATGAGCTGCCTGAATCCGTTCCGGCGGAGAGCCTGCAGGCTGCGCTGGCCGAGGATGCGGCGGTCTGGCGGCGGGGCGTGGAGCTGATGGTCTCCGACCTGGCCGATGGCGAGCTCCTGCCGGCACGGGTCTACCTGTGCGGCGGCGGCGCCGAGCTGCCGCAGGTGGCCGAGGTGCTGGGACAGGACGACTGGTGGCGGCGGCTGCCGTTCGCACGGAAGCCACTGGTGGCCGCGCTGCGTCCCGCCGAGGTGGCCGGCCTGCGGGACGCGACGGCTTCGCTCGTCACGCGGCAGGATGTCACGCCCATGGCGCTGGCCCACCAGGCGCTGATCCTGGATTCACAGTCGAGCGCCACGGACCGCGCCATGCGGCAGGCCGTCCGCGCGTTGCAGCTGTAGCGCCGATGGCTGACGACACCCAGCTCCTCTACCTGGAGCCCGACGACGAGGTGACCACCGTGGTCCGTCGGTTGCGCGAGGCCGATGCGGGTCGGGTCGTCCTCGTCGCCTCTGGTCGCACCAAGGCCACCACCAGTGCGGTGGCGCTCCGGCTGCTGGCGCAGGTGGCGGCCGAGGAGGGGCGCGAGATCGCCCTGGTTGCCGATCCCGGCGCACGGGCGTTGGCCGCCGAGGCGGGCATCGCGGCGTATCCCTCGGTCGCCGATGCGAACGTGGAGGGCGCCGTCCCCGCCGCGCCACCGCCCGCCGCGCGCGCCCCGATCCACGTCGTGCGTGGTGCCGGTGAACCGGCGGCACCCGACCAACCTGCCGCAATCGCGGCGGCTGCCGCCGCGGCGGTGCCGCTCGCCGCGCGGCTGGAAGAGACGCAAGCCGTCCCCGTTCAGGGGGCCGTGCCAGCCGCGAAGCGTTCCACCAAGGCGCCGGCGCCGACAGCGCGGCGGGCCCGGCCGGCCGCCCGCAGCGTTCCGCGCGCGGCCATCGCCGCGATCCTGATCCTGTTGCTGATGGGCGGGGCCGCCTTCGCGACCGTCCTGCCGGGGGCCACCGTCACGATCCATCCGGACCCGGTGGCGGTGGGGCCGGAGAGCTACTCGGTGAGGCCGCCGGTCCAGCCATCCGATACGGAACCGCTGCAGTCCACCAAGTCCGGCGAGGCAACGGGCCACCGCACGCGCCGGACCGCGGCCACTGGCGTAGTGACGTTGTCCAACTACTCCCCATTCGTGGTGTTTGTCCCCCAGGGCACGCTCGTCTCTGCCGACGGCATCGTCTTCTTCGCCACGCGCCAGGCGGTGAGCGTCCCGGACAGCGCCTTCTTCTTCGCCGGTACGGCCGACGTTGAGGTCGAAGCCGTCGAGGCCGGCACAGCGGGCAACGTTCCGTCTGACGCGATCAATCGGGTCGAGGACGAGGACGTGGACCAACAGCTCCGCCAGGGCGCGCCGCAGAACCGCCGCGTCCGCAATTTCGATCCCACCGGGGGAGGATCCGAAACGGAGCTGAACGTCGTGCGCAGGACGGACGTCATCCATGTGCGGAGCGCCATCACGCGCGACCTGGAGTCGCAGCTGGCCGACGTCGTGACCTCGGATCCGGACCGGGTTTACCCGATCATGCAGCCTCCCCGTGCCGACATCCCGGTGCCGGAGGACCTGGTCGGCCACGTCAGCGAGGACCCGTTCACGTTCGAGCTGACAGGCACCATGCCGGTTGATCGCACCTTCGTCTGGCGGACAGATGCCGAAGCGGAGGCGATCGAAGCCTTCCTGGCGGATGAGGGAGCGGTACCACCCGACACCACGCTGGCCGAAGACACGATCGAAGTCGACATCGGTGAGGCGGCCCGAGACGGTGAAACGATCGTGGTCCAGACGACCGTCACCGCGGACGCCGTCCCGGACCTGGATCAGGAGAACATCCGCCGCGCGCTGGTCGGCATGACGGCCGGTGAGGTCCGGCAGGCGCTGGCGCCTATCGGCCCAGCAGACGTGAGCCTGTGGCCGGGCTGGGTGGACCGCATCCCGCGCCTGGACTGGCGCATCAGCGTCAATGTCGAGCCGGCGGAAGGCGGCCAGTGACCCGCCTGATCGGGCTCGACCACGGCAGCCGTCGCATCGGCGTGGCCATCGGCGATACCGATACGGGCATGGCGTTCGCCAGGCCGGCTTTGCGACGGCAGAACACTGCCGCCGACATCGATGCCATCGCGCAGATGGCGAGGGACGAGGAGGCCGCCACGATCGTGCTGGGCCTGCCGCGCAATATGGATGGCTCGGAGGGCGTCCAGGCTGCCGCGGCGCGGAAGTTCGGGGAGCGACTGGCGGCCACGGGCCTGGCCATCGACTTCCAGGATGAGCGCCTCACCAGCTGGCAGGCGCTGGAGCAGATGGGGCCACGGCGCGGGCGTGATCGGCGCTCCGGGGAGCTGGATTCGGCAGCCGCCCGATTGATCCTGCAAGAATATCTGGACGCGGGCTCTCGCCCGCGTTTCCCACAGGAGGCTGAATGACCCGACCCCCGGATCCCCGCCGGGATCTCGAGGAACGGCGGAACGCGCGCATTCGCCGCGTCCGCGCAGAACGAGGAGCGCCAGACGGCCGCCGTCGAACCTTTCAGCCCGTGGTGTTGCTGGCCTGGTTCGCCGGCGTCATCGCGCTCGCCGGCGTGCTCCTGTTCCTGGGGTTCCTGGCCTTCTCGCCGCGGCTGATGGTCTGGATCGAGGACCATCCCGGCTCGATCGAGCAGGGCTTCGTGCGCGATTTCGTGCAGTGGTACCAGCCAGCGGCCCTGGACGACGAGCCCGCCAGTGACGACGGCGGCCGCATCACGATCAAGATCGAGGACGGCGCCAGCGACGCGGAAATCGGCGACCTGCTCGCGTCGGAGGGAATCATCAAGAGCCGCCTCGCCTTCCAGTGGGCAGTCATGGAGGCCGGGCGAGAAGGCTCCCTGCAGGCCGGTACCTACGACCTTTCGCCCTCCCTGCGACCGTCCGAGATCGTGGCGGCCCTCCGCCAGGAGTCCGGCGAAGAGGTGGGGATCACCCTGCTCGAAGGCTGGCGGCTGGAGGAGATCGTCGGCTACCTGGGCACCACCAAGCTGACGATGAACCTGGAGGAGTTCGCCTCCCTGGCGACCGACCCGCCGCCTGACCTGATCCGCGACTACCCTTTCCTGGCCGATCTGCCGGCGCGCCGCTCGCTGGAGGGTTACCTGGCGCCGAACACGTACCAGATCTTCCTGAACGCCTCCGCCCGCGACGTGCTCGACACGCTGCTGACGGCTTTCGGCAACAACCTTACCGACAAGATGCTGACCGGCTTCCGGCAGCACGGGCTGACCCTGGACGATGCGGTGAACGTGGCCAGCATCGTGGAACGTGAGGCGGTGCTGGACGAGGAGCGAGCCCTGATCGCCGGCGTCTACATCAACCGGCTGAACCACCCGGAGGCGGAGACGGTCGGCCTGTTGAATGCGGATCCGACGCTCCAATACGGGCTGGCCACGGCTGAGAACCGTGACGCCTCGGTGGACGACTGGGGCACCATCGATTGGTGGCCACCACTCGAGGTTCGGGGCGCGGACGTCCAGCTGCCAGCCGGGCTGGCGGGCTACCAGACCTACCTGAACAAGGGCCTGCCGCCATCGCCGATCGCCGCACCACGCGCGGCGACCCTGCAGGCAGTGGCACGCGCCGACACGGCCAGTGGGTACTACTACTTCGTGGCGGCCTGCCCGGGCGGGGAGCGCGATGGGTCGCACTACTTCGCGCACAACATCACCGAGCACCAGGCCAACATCGCCCGGGCCAACGCCGAGTGCCCGGCCTGACGGTCTAGCCCCACTTCGCACGGTGGCCGTCTATCCTTGGCGATCTCACCGAACGGGACACGAGGACGCCCTTGATCAGCACCGGCGACGTCAAGAAGGGGATCATCATCGAGCTGGACGGCCAGCTCATGAAGGTCCTGGACTGGACCCACATCAAGATGGCCCGCGGCTCCGCCCAGGTGCGGATGAAGCTGCAGAACGTGCGGAAGGGCGACATCGTGGAGCGCACCTTCCAGGCCGGGACCCGCTGGCCTCGCGCCCGGGTCGAGTCGCGCAAGGTCCAGTACCTCTACAACGACGGCGACGCGTTCCACTTCATGGACAGCGAGACCTACGACCAGTTCGCGGTTCGCGGCGCCATGCTGGGCGACGACGCGCGCTACCTGAAGGAGAACACCGAGGTCTTCGTCAACATGTACGAGACGGAGGTGCTCGGGGTCGACCTGCCGGTAACGGTCGACCTGCAGGTGACCCAGACCGATCCGGGCTTCGCCGGCGACACGGCCACCGGCGCCAAGAAGCCGGCCACCCTCGAAACCGGGCTGGTGGTGCAGGTCCCGCTGTTCGTGAGCGAGGGCGACATGCTCCGCGTTGACACGCGCACCGGCGAGTACGTCACCCGGCTGCAGTAGGGCCGATCGGTGAGCGCCGAGCAGCGCAGCCTGTGGGATGCACCGGAGGCCGCCGAGCCTGACGGACCGATGGACCCCGCCGCGCCGCCCGCCGTCCAGGCAGCGCCGCGCATCCTGCGGGTCTCGGATCTCAATCGGCGCGTGCGCCAGCTGCTGGACAGCGACCCGTCGCTGGCCGATGTCTGGGTCGAGGGCGAGGTCAGCCAGCCCTCGTTTCCACCATCGGGCCATTGCTTCTTCACCCTGAAGGACGCGCAGAGCCAGATCCGGGCGGTCCTCTTCCGCGAGGAGCTGTCAGCGGCCAACGTACGGCCGGAGCATGGGATGCAGGTGATCGTGCATGGGCGTCTGCGCGCATACGAGCCGCAGGGCGTCTACCAGCTCTACGTCACGACCCTGACGCCGGCCGGCGCCGGCGACCTGCACCAGCGCTACGAGCAGCTGCGCGCCAAGCTGGCGGCCGATGGCCTGTTCGACGACGCGCGCAAGCGGCCGTTGCCGCGCTGGCCGCGACGGATCGGGGTGGTGACATCGCCCGTGGGCGTGGTGTGGCGAGACATCGCCAACGTCCTGCGCCGCCGCTATCCGCTGGGCGAGCTGGTGCTGGTCCCAACCAACGTGCAGGGGGCGGATGCGGCCCGTGGCATCGCCCGGGCGCTGAAGCGCATCTACCGCCATCAGGGGATAGACCTGGTCATCCTGGCGCGTGGCGGCGGCTCGCTCGAAGACCTGTGGTCGTTCAACGACGAAAGCGTCGTGCGCGCAATTGCCGCTGCCCCGATCCCGATCATCGTGGGGGTCGGTCACGAGTCGGACGTCACGCTGGCCGATTTCGCGGCCGATGTCAGAGCGCCAACCCCGAGTGCGGCGGCCGAGCAAGCCGCGCCGGACGTGTCGCAGTTCCCGACCATCCTTGCCCGGCTGCGTGACCGCGCTGCGGCGGCCATGCTTGCCTCGGTGACCGGTCGCCGGCGGTTCCTGGCCGAGGAGGACCGCGCGCTGACCCGGCTGGCGCCGGACGTGGCGGCGGCCCGGCAGCGAGCGGCTGAGCTGGTCGATCGGGGTCACCGCGCATTGACCGTCCAGGTCGGCGGCGCACGGGCGTCACTGACCGCTCAGGCCGATGCGCTGCGCGCGCTGTCGCCGGCGGCCACGCTGCAGCGCGGCTATGCGGTGGCGCGGCTGGCTGACGGCACTGTGGTACGCGACCCCTCCCAGGCAGCCGTGGGTGACGCTCTGAGCGTGACCGTTGCACGCGGCACGCTGGCGACGCGCGTCGAAGGTGCCACTGAGGAGGTCCTGCCATGACCGACACCGCGCCGGCCGCCGATCTCGCGGCGCTTCCGTTCGACGAGCTGATCGCCGAGCTGCAGCGGATCGTCCAGTCCCTGGAGGCTGGCAACCTGCCGCTCGAGGAGTCGATTGAGCTCTACCGGCGCGGATTGGACCTGCACGCCGCCTGCGAGGCTCGGCTGCGCGACGCGGAGCTGAAGATCTCGCAGCTCGGCCGCGGCCTGGCCGAGGAGCCGGTACCAACCGAAGCGGAAGGCTGATCGTGGCGGTCACGGTTGCCGTTCGAGGGCCACGTGAGGGCGACC
>DATBRW010000125.1:0-2650 GCA_036560125.1 Candidatus Limnocylindria bacterium | reverse complement strand
GGCCAAGTGGTTCGCGACCGACCACGCGGTGGCATCGGCCCTGGATGCCATCCAGATCCATGGCGCGTACGGCTACTCGAACGAGTACCCGGTGGAGCGCTACCTGCGGAACTCGAAGGGCTCGGTGATCTACGAGGGCACTTCGCAGATCCACACCATCATGCAGGCCGACTACCTGCTCGGCTACCGGAAGGATCGCGCGCTGCGAATGCCGCAGCCAGCTTACGAAGGCGAGATGTAGCCCGGCTCAAGCCGCAGCGTCTCCGCCGTCGCCGCAGCCACGCTCGTTTCCGACCACGGGATGGGGACCGATTCGCCCCGCACCCAGAGCGCGAACAGATCCCGGTAGTGCGGCGACACCGGGTTGCCCGATTGCCCGCCGGCCAGGACCCAGCGCCCGGCCTCCGGATCGGCCAGGTCGATGACTGCCCGAGTGTTCGGCACGTAGCCAGGGTTGCCGAGGGGAGCGAGCGGCCCGTTGGCCGCCTGCAGCGGCGTGGTGCCGTCGCCGGGCATCGGCACCGGACCGAGGTTGAATGCGTCGGCCACCAGCGATTGATCACCGGCGGGGTGATGGAGCGTCAGTGTCCGCAGGCGACCCCAGCCCCAGCCCGCGGGGTCGGCCCCGTGCTCGCTCCGCAGCTGGCGCATCGCCGACGACAATGCATCGGCCGCCTCCGCCGGCCAGCCGCGTGCGAACCAGCCCTCGGGCTGCGCGCACAGCCGCTCGACCGTCTGCGCCGCCGACCCCGAGTGGAAGGTGGTCAGCGGCACGATGTCGCCGAACCCGAAGCCGAGCGCGTAGCGCCAGCTGGCTGGCGCCTTGACCTTCGCGACACGGTGCGCCATCTCGGCCAGCCATAGTGCGAAGACCGATGCGGCCGCCGAGCCGACGCTCACCTGCCCATCCCAGCCGCGGAGGATGGCGACCGCCATCCTGCCATCCGCGTCGGCGACCGGCAGGTCCAGCGCCATGCCGCGCACCCGCCGCCAGGGTCCGCTGGTCACGTCCAGCTGCAGGGTCACGCAACCGGCGACGTCCCAGTCGTGGCGCTTGGCCAGCTCCTCGACGATGCGAGCCATGCGGTAGCCGTCCATCCAGTCCGTGCCCAGGTACGGCGCGTCGCCATCCGCGGCCGGGCGGTTGTTGGCGCTCGCCACGAAGCCGATCTCGGGATCGGCAAGGTGCGGCATCTGGTCGAATGGCACGAGCTCGGCCTCCCAGCCGACATCCTCGAGCCAGCCGGGCAGCGGCAGGGTCCCGTGGCCGCGCCGGCGCCGCGGCAGCTGCCCGACCAGCTGGTAGCCGACGTGGCCATCGGCATCCGCGTAGACCACGTTGAGCGCTGGCCCCGGCCACGCAGCAAACCCGCGCCGGAACGATTCGAAGTCGCGGGCGCGCAGGCAGGCCATGAAGCCGCGGATCGGCATCGGGCGCAACCAGATCGCCGACAGCGACAGGGCCGCGGGCGCACCGTCCAGGAACGGGGAGATGATCGGGCCGCGGCGGGTCAGCAGCACCCGCTCGGTGACCGTATCGCCACCGCGCACCTCGATCGCCTCGGCGACCACCTGGCAGGGCACCATCTCCGAGCCCTCGCGCACCGAGGCGCCGTCGTCACCGATCTCCTCGATGAACAGGTCGGCCTGGTCGGTCATGCCGGCGGTGATGCCCCAGGCGGCGTGGCCGTTATGAGCGATCGGGAAGACCGGGCCGCCGACGAACGACGCCCCGGCCACCTCCCACTCCGGGCAGCGCAGGTGAGCCAGGTACCACGGCGCCGGCAGTCGCGCGGCGAGGTGCGGGTCGTTGGCCAGCAGCGGCACGCCGCTGGCGGTCCGGGCGCCGGCGATGGCCCAGTTGTTGGAGCCGCCCGGCGACGGCGCGGCGGAGGCGAAGGCTGCCAGGTCATCGGCCAGCCGGTCCATGGCCGGTCCCGCAGCGGTCGCCACCGGCAGGCTCAGCGGGTGATCCGCGGGATAGGCGTGGTCCAGCGCGCGCAATGCTTCGGGGCCGTCCTCGGCCAGGATCTTGAGGCGTGCCAGCTCCATGTCCCAGTTGGCGCCGAGGGCGAATGCCTGCAAGCCGGCGAAGGCCAGCACGTCGGTGACCTGCCACGGCGTGGAACGCGCCCGCAGCAGGACGAACTCGTGCGGACGCCGTGACAGGCCAACCTCCAGGCCCTGGTTGATGCCCCGCACGTAGGCCTCCGCCACGGCCTTCACGTCATCGTCGATCATCTGCAGCTGCGCCGCAGCCACGCGGGCGAAGCCGAGCCGGCGGGACATGCGGTCGGCCGCCAGGCCGCCGGGCCCGACCATGGCTGACAGCGTCCCGCGGCCGACGCGCAGCAAGGTCTCCAGCTGGAAGGCGCGGTCCTGGGCGTGGCAGAAGCCGAGCCCGAACCAGGCGTCCGCCTCGGACGAGGCGTCGATGTGCGGGATGCCCCAGCGATCGCGCCGGATGCGCAGCCCGTCGTGGATGCCGGTGACGCGCAGCGTTCCCGTGGTTCGGGGCAGCCGACGGCCGAGGAGCCGCACCAACGCGCGCATGGGCTGCACGGTCGCATCGGGCAGGAAGGGCGTCAAGCGCAGCTCGCGGGAGCGTCGAAGGGCCGTCGGTATACTCGGGCGAATGAGCCGCGCCATC
>DATBRW010000124.1:0-13067 GCA_036560125.1 Candidatus Limnocylindria bacterium | reverse complement strand
TGCGTCCCTGCGCGTGGCGCTCCATCCGGAACCGGCTGCCGATGCCCATCGGCTCCTGGCCGCTGCGAGTGACGCGCTTGATGCCGGCCTCGGCCTGCCATTCGGGGATGCGCTCGACATCGGTCAGGTAGGCGAACACCTCGCCAGGTGGCGGGTCGAGGCGAACTCGGCGCTGCACGTGAATCATGGCTCGCGCATGTAGTACTCGGTGAACTCCGCACACCGCCCGTCTGGGGCGAATCGCATCAGGAACACGTTGTGGAAGGTCCGGGCCGGGCCCTTGTCGGATGCGAAATAGCGACTGCTGCCAACCGCCACGGCCCGATCACCGTCGACCGCGAATGGCGCATAGCTGGCCTCCCAGCTGTCCGGCGGATCCGTCTCCTCCAGCCACGCCGTGACGATGGCCTCACGGCCCTGGTTGGCGTGATCGTCGCCGCCAAACGGGTGGTATCGATAGACAGCGTCCTCGGTGAAGAGCGACTCAACCTGACCGCGATCGTTCGTCTTCCACGCCTCGACATACCGATCGAGCCAAGCCTGAAGGTCGGTGTGATTCATGGCGCTCATGCTAGATGGAAGGCCTCGAGCCGATGCGCCTCGTCGTCGATCGCCGCGCGCTCGTCACGGGTCAGCGTCCGGAAGGGCTCCAGGCTCAGGGCGCCCTTGTCGTAGCGCCACGTCCCGGCGACCTGGCCATCGAGCAGGAAGGTGTTGACCGAGTGCGGCGTCTTGGTGTTGAAGACGAGCGGCCTGGACTCCTCGGGCAGGATCAGGGTCCGACGGGCATGGACCAGAAGGGTCGCGTCCCAGACGGGCAGGAAGCGCGCGGGCGCCGGCGTGTCGGGATTGGGCCGGGGCGCATCCGGCGGGTCGACCAGGGTTCGGCCGTTCTCATCGCGGTAGGTCCGCAGCTCCAGGGTGGCGGCCACCTCCTTGACGGCGCCGATGCTGACGCCCATCCAGTTGGCGACATCGGCCAAGGCGGCAGGGCCGAAGCCGCCGAGGTAGCGGCGGATCAGCAGCTCGATGCCGTCCCGTTCGGTCAGGTTCTTAGGCGGCTTGAGCCAGTCGGCGGCCAGGCCGTACAGGTCGGCGCGGCGCTGGTCCCAGGTCCCGGACGGCGGGACGCGCACGATGTCGGCCAGGATGTTGAAACCCGCCTGCGGTCCGCCGCTGGCGCGCTCGTTAAGCCGGCGGCTGAGCTCCTTCTGCCGCAAGGGTCCGGACGCCAACTCGTCGGCGACCGCCCGCCCCAGTTCCGCCGGATCCAGGTCGCCGTACTGCGACCGTGCCGCGCGGAGCCACCATTCGCGGCGCGCCGCGCGCACCCCCACCTCCATCGGCCAGTAATCGGCGGCCGAGACCATGTGGATGGTGGCCCGCATCAGCGTTCCCTGGATCACCCGTCGCGACTCGAGCGCCTCGGTCAGCTGCTGACGCCCGAAGCTCCGCATCCGCGACCACAGACCGATGTAGCCCGCCGGCGCGTACTGCGTCTGCAGCCCGCCGATCGACTCCAGCACGCCCTCGATCGATTGATCGCAGCGTTCCAGCAGGCATTGCCGCGCGAGCAGGGCGCGGTTCAGCGCGCGCGTGCCGAGGACGGATTCCGGCATCAGACCGGCTGCGCTACTCCCGTCCGGAGAGCTGCCAGGACTTGCCTTCGGACACGATCGAAGGGGCGATCACCATCTCCACCCGATGCATCTCGTCGATCGTCCGGGCGCCCAGTGCGGCCATCGACTGGCGCAGGGCGCCGACCAGGTTCTGGGTGCCATGGGTGGTAGTGGCCGGGCCGAACAGGATCTGCTCCAGCGGCACTCGCTCCCCGATCGTGATGCGCGTGCCGCGTGGCAGGGTTGGCGAGGGCGCCGCCATGCCCCAGTTGAAGCCACGGCCTGGGGCCTCGAGGGCGCCGGCGAACGGCGAGCCGAGCATCACCGCATCAGCTCCGGAGGCGATTGCCTTGGCGATGTCGCCGCCGGTCTTCATGCCGCCATCGGTGATGACCGGGACGTAGCGCCCGGTATCGGCCATGAACTTATCGCGTGCCGCCGCCACCTCCAGGGTGGCGCTGACCTGCGGAACGCCGATGCCCAGCACCTCCCGCGTCGTGCACGCGGCGCCGGGACCGACGCCGACCAGGATGGCGGCGGCGCCCTGTTGCATGAGCTGGTAGGCGGCTTCTCCGCTGACCGTGTTGCCGACCAGGACCGGCAGGTGCAACGCGCCGGTCAGGTCGCTGAGCGACAGCACGCGGCCAGAGGTCGAGATGTGGCGCGCGCTGCTCACCTGCGACTGGACCAGGAACAGGTCGGCGCCGGCGGCCGCCGCGATCTCGGCGTGATCCCAGGCGGCGGCGGGCGTGGTGGACACCGCGGCCAGGGCGCCCTGCGCCTTGACGCGGGTGATGAGCGCGGTGATCAGCTCCGGGCGGACCGGGGCGGCATACGACTCGGCCAGCAGGTGCGCCGCGGCGCGTCCTGTCTCTGCGCCGGCGACCCGCTCGATGATCGGGGTCGCATCCTCGTAGCGGGTGTAGAGCCCTTCCAGGTTGATGAAGGCCACACCGCCATGGCGGCTCATGCGGACGGCGAAGTCGACGTCGGCCACGGCGTCCATGGCAGACGCCAGGAACGGGATCTCCAGCCGATGCCCGCCGATCTCGACAGTGAGGTCGACCTCAGCCGGATCCAGGGTCACCGCGCCGGGAACGAGGGCCACCTCGTCGAAGCCATACGCGCGGCGCAGCCGATCGGTGGCGGGGGCGAAGGTCGGCTGCTCGATCATCGGGCCATGGGCTCCGGTATGAAAACGCCCGCAACCGGCGCGTGCCGTCGCGGGCTAGAAGGAATGCGGGCGGCTGAGACTGCGCGGATCGGGTGCACCACCGACCGTCCTGTGGGTTTCGCCGGAGTATAGCGACCGCCTCCGTCCCGGGAGGCTAGGGCGTGCGCCAGTCGACGCTAGCGATCAAGTCCTGCAACTCCGACTGAACGGATGCGGGCGCATCATGGTCACAGGCCACGATCGCATCCAGTCGCTGCGGGCTGACCGCAACCACGTAGGCCGCTTCAGAGGTGGCGGACAGGTCGTCGCACAAGCCGGTGCCCTCGATGCGGCGCGCCTCGCGACCGCCGATCAGGAGCGGCTCGCCATCAGGCAGCTCGCAAGTCGCACCCGCGCAGGTCGTGGTCACCCACCAGACCAGCTGCGATCCGCCATCCAGCGATGCGACCGGCGTCCGGCAGTTCGTGACGCCCGGGCCGTCGCATTGCGGGTCGAGCGCCTGGGTCGAGATGAGGGCAAGCGTCTGGCCGCCGCGCCAGTCATCCGGATCGGTGGCCAGGGCTTGCCAGCCATCGGGTACGCGGACTCGGAAGCCGTCGCCCTCGAAGGTGGTGCCGGCGCCATCGTCGGCCGTCGCGCAGCCAGCCACGACAACGGCCACGAGGCAGGCGAGCGCAGCGAGCCAGCGCACCACCTTCGTTCGTTTCGCAGGTTCAGCTGTCGAGGGTGATTCCCGCGGCCCGAGCGTCCTCGGCAAGGGCCACCAGCGGCTCATCCGAATCGGCGCTCGCCTGGAGCAGGCCGATGACCCGGCTCACGCCAAGCTCCGCCAGCTCGGCGAGGTACGAGCTCCGCCGGTCTCCGCCCGTCGACCAGGCAGGGTCGCCCCACCACGCATGCAGGCTGACGGACAGGCTGTCGGGGTCGCGCTCGATCTCCTCGCAGCGCGATCGGATGACCGGCAGCGCCTCGCGCAGATCGGCCGGAGACAGGCCGTCGATGTTCAGCTCGTCCGCGAAGCGCGCCGCCAGGCGCCAGGTGACATTCGGGCCGTTGCCGCCCACCATGATCGGGATACGCGCCTCATGCACGCCTTTCGGCAGGTTGATCGCATCGCGCACCGAGGCATGCTCGCCCTCGAAGGTGGCGTGCTCCCTGCCGGGCGCCAACATGCGGGTGATCACCTCCAGGCCGTCGCGCAGCATGTCCAGCCGGACGCGGGTCTGCGGGAAGCCGTAGCCATACGCCAGCCACTCGTCGCGCTTCCAGCCGGCCCCGATGCCGAGGTCGAAGCGGCCGCCGCTGATCGTGTTCAGGGTGCCGGCCATCTTGGCGGTGAGCGCCGGGTTGCGGAAGCCGTTGCAGATCACGATCTGCCCAACCCGTACACGCTCGGTCAGCGCCGCCAGCGCGCTCAGCGCGGTGAACGACTCGAAGGTGATCTCATCCGTCGGCTTCGGGACGGTGTGGAAGTGGTCGAAGAGCCAGACCGATTCGAAGCCCAGCGCCTCGGCCCGCTGCGCCACCGCCACTGTCCGCCGCCAGGCGACCCCGGGCTCCCACCCGTCGTACTCGCCTGTCCACCCCTGTGGCGCTATCAATCCAAGTTTCATCGCACGATCATTTGTGCACGTTCGGGACCGACCGACACGTGCGTGATGGGCACGCCAGCCAGCGCCTCGAGGCGTTCGACGTAGCTACGCGCCGCCTCCGGCAGCTCGTCCCAGCTGCGGCATCCCGTCGTATCGGTCTCCCATCCGGCGACCTCTTCGTACACCGGCTCCAGCCGCGCATAGGCCGATGCAGAGGCGGGCACGGTGGTCCACTCCTTCCCATCCGCCGGGTCGCGGTACGCCGTGCCGACCTGGATGCGCTCGAAACCGTCCAGCACGTCCAGCTTGGTGAGCGCGATGGCCTGATAGCCCGCCAGCCGCACGCTGTAGCGCACGGCCACCGCGTCATACCAGCCGCAGCGCCGCGGGCGACCGGTCGACGTGCCGTACTCCGCCCCTCGCTCGCGCAGCCGTTCGCCGTTTGCGTCATCCAGCTCGGTCGGCAACGGTCCGGCGCCGACCGCGGTGGTGTAGGCCTTGGCCACGCCAAGCACCCGATCGATCGCCACCGCCGGCAGCCCGGCGCCCAGGCTGGCGCCACCGGGAATCGGGCTGGAGCTCGTGACGTACGGATAGACGCCCCAGTCGATGTCGCGCATGGTGCCCAGCTGTCCCTCCAGCAGCACGTGATCGCCGTTGGTCAGCGCCGCGTCGACCATCGCGTGGCCGTCGACCACGTGGGGGGCAAGCCGCTCCCCGGCGGCCAGGTAGCGCTCGGCGACTCGTTCCTCGTCCAGGGCATCGGCGATCAGCTCGCGCATCTCGTCCTCCGCGCCGCCCGCCCCGAAGTAGCCCTCCACGATCCGGCGGGCACGACCAAGCGCCGAGTGCAGTCGCTCGCGGAACGTATCGGTCTCCACCAGGTCGACCATCCGAATCCCGCGACGCGCGACCTTGTCCACGTAGGCGGGACCGATGCCGCGGCTGGTGGTCCCCAGCTTCGCCTTGCCGCGCTCGCGCTCTTCGAGCTGGTCGATCAGGACGTGGTACGGCATGACCAGGTGCGCCCGGTCGGCGATGAACAGGTTGCGGCAGTCGAAGCCCGTGGCGACCAGGCCGTCGAGCTCGTCGACCAGGGCCGGCGGGTTGATGACCACTCCGTTGCCAAGCAGGTTGCGGGTCGTCGGGTAGAAGATCCCGGACGGAATCAGGTGCAGCTTGAAGTGGCCGTGCGGGTTGACCACGGTGTGGCCGGCGTTGTTGCCGCCGCCGTAGCGGACCACCAGGTCGGCGTCCCGCGCCAGGTAGTCGACGACCCTGCCCTTTCCCTCGTCGCCCCACTGGGCGCCGACCACGGCGGTGACGGACATGCGGGCGCTGGCTCGACCTCGCGTCGTACGGCTGGGAGGCGCTCATGGTAGCGCGTGCCCGAGATAGCGAAGAGCGCCGCAACTGCGGCGCTCGTTCGGTGCGATGGTGGGAGCCGAGGGCTATGCCCGGGTGGCGCGCACCTTGTCAAAGCAGCTCGAGCAGTAGACAGGCCGGTCATTCCGCGGCAAGAACGGAACAAGTGCCTGGCCCCCGCACTCCGCGCAAACCGCGGCATGCATCTCGCGCTGACCGCCTCCCCCACCGTTGCCGATGCCGAGGGCTCGGTTCTGCTTCGCGACGGCGCGGCAGCTCGGACAACGCTGGGGCTCGTTCACCAAGCCCTTCTCGGCGTAGAACTGCTGCTCACCGGCGGAGAAGACGAAGTCCATCCCGCAGTCACGACAATGGATGGTCTTGTCGGCGTACACCCTACCCTTTGCCTCCTGTTCGCACGCCACGGCCGGGCCTTGGACGGATTGCTTGTTCCCCTGCCTGGGCGGGCGTTGAGCGTGCGACAGGTTGCCGGGGTCGAGCAGTTGGCCGAGCGTTTTCGCGGGCGACTATACACGCGGGTGCAACACGTGTATAGACGGTCGGCTGGGCTCCGAGCGAGCACCCACCAACCAGCCACCTAGCAGGTCGCGACGCCCTCTATCGACTTCCGGATGTCTCCGCTGTCGGTCCGAGCGCGATCGAATCCGTCCTCGCCATCCACGGTGTCGTTCGCCGCGACTCCGTCGTTGGCGCACAGGGCATCGCCATCACGGCCTCCGGCCAGGTGGTCCGGCCCGATTCCTCCGACGAGCCGGTCGTTGCCGGGTCCGCCGCTCCCATGATCGGCACCGTTCCCCGCGCCAAGGTAGTCATCGCCCGCCAGTCCCACGAGATCGTCGTTGCCGGCAAAGCCGCAGAGGATGTCGTCCCCATTGGTGCCCTGCAGGTGGTTGGCTCCACCACTTCCCAGGCGGACTGCCCCCGTGACAGGCCGATTCCCGCGTTCGTATGCACCGATGTCAACGCCATTGCCTTCCAGCCTGGTCGTGCCACTGGCATCGGGCATGGCGATGCCGCCCGGCGAGCAGACCTGTCCGCGGTCGATCAACGGCGAGTCTCCTGCGAGACTCAGCTGTCCGAGTGTCCGGTTGACGAAGCCAGGGGCCATCGCCGTGTTTCCCGGCCCATGTGGCTGACCCGCGTAGTCGTTCGAGCCGTTCGCATACAGGTCGTTGTAGCCGGCGCGGAAGGCGAGGGTCGATCCAACCCCCGACGAGAGGGCGATTCCGCGCCCTTTGGCGTGCGAGAAGATGTTGTTGAAGAGATCGAGCCGCAGCTTGCCGCCGGCGGCCAGCGTGTTGCGCTGTTGAAGGCCGTCGGTGTCGGAGCGCTCCACCGTGTTGCCGACGATGTTCACGTCGGCCTGAATCGTTCCGCTGGGGATGATGGCGATCCCCGACGCGGCTCCCGCGTGGCTCCGGCCGACGTCCCAGACGACGTTGTTCAGGACGTCGGCCTTCACGGTGCCCGCACCTATCATCTGCAGGCCGATGCCCACGCCGCTCGCCGCATTGCCGTGCCCGCTGAGACGGTTGCCCACGATCCTGAAGGTGGCCGTGTGTCCAGCGGACAGGTTCGCGAACAGGCTGAGCGCAGCCTGGTCGTTGCCGGTCGAGGTGCCGGCGCTGCGCTCGAGCACGAACGACGCAGATCTCTCGGCGGCGAGCTCGATCGCTGCCGCGTAGCCGGGTCCGGCGACAACGTGCACGTTCCGCATCACGAGCGAGCTGCCGACTGACGTATCGAAGCCGGCGCTCACGAACAGCGAGACGTCGAAGCCTTCGACCACGATCGCGACAGGTGTATCGGCATCCCCGATAGAGATGGCGCCGACGGCATGGCGGGTGCCGTCACCCGAAGCCAGCGTGAGGCTCTTGCTGAACGCTACCGAAAGACCGGCGTCATCGGCGTTGACCAGGATCGTGTCACCGCTGGTCGCCCCATTCACGCAGTCCTGGATGGTGGCGCCGCAGCCCGGATAGGTGTACGTCGTCGCGGCCGTGACCGGGTTCGGACCGGCCGCGGCGCTGGCGACGACGAGGGCGAGGGCAGCGAGAGCGGCGGTGAATCGTCTGGGCATTCGACGGTCCTGTGCGGTGCGGGGGTTGGACGCTAACCGTGGCGGCATTGCGGGTCAAGGAGCGGCGGCGTCACTCAGTAGGCCTGCACCTCTACCTCGCGAGTCATGGTGTAGAAGCGGGTGTTCGACTTGCGGAACTGCAGCGGCACCTCGCCAATGGGTCCGTTGCGATGCTTCGCCACCTTGGCTTTGAGCAGCTCGACTTCCGACTCGGCGTTCTGCTCGCCCTCGCGGTACAGGAAGATCACCACGTCCGCGTCCTGCTCGATCGAGCCGGATTCGCGCAGATCTGAGAGCCGCGGCTCCTGCGTGCCACGTTGCTCGACGCCGCGCGACAGCTGTGACAGTGCGATGACCGGCACCTTCAGCTCGCGCGCCAGCTGCTTCAGGCCGCGGCTGATCTCGCTCACCTCCTGTACCCGGTTCGCCTCCTTCTGATTGAGGGAGCCCTGCATCAGCTGCAGATAGTCGACGATGATGAGATCCAGGCCGCGCTGCTCCGCCTCCAGCCTGCGAGCCTTGGTGCGCAGCTCCATGACGGAGAGGACCGGCGAGTCGTCGATCCACATCGGCGCCGCGTGCATCTCGTTCATGACCTGCGCGATCTTCGACCAGTCCGTCTCGTCCACGAAGCCTGACTGCAGCGGTCGCGGGTTGATCCCCGACTCGGCCGACAGGAGGCGCAGCGCCAGCTGCTCCTTGCTCATCTCCAGGCTGAAGACGCCGACCTTCTTGCCCTCGCGCACCGCGGCGTGCTGCGCGATGTTCAGTGCCAGGCTCGTCTTACCGACGCTGGGTCGCGCGGCCACGATGATCAGGTCCGAGGGTTGGAAGCCCCCGAGCAACGTGTCCAGGTCCTTGAGCCCGGATGGAATACCCAGCAGCTGGCCGCGATGCTCGTGCAGGTACTCCAGCCGGTCATATGCCTGACCGAGAAGGGTCGCCAGCGACTCGAATCCGCCGGCCGTGCGGTGCTGGCTGATCTCGAAGAGGATGCCCTCCGCCCGGTCGATCGCGACCTCGGCGTCATTCGCCTCCTCGTAGCCGACCGCAGCGATCCGCCCGGCGGCGCCGATCAGGTTCCGCAGCACGGCCTTGCGCTCGACGATGCGGCCGTAGTGCTCGACGTGGACTGCCGTGGGCACGGCATTCATCAGGCTGGCCAGGTAGGCCGGGCCCCCGACGGGTTCCAGCCGATCGCGCCGGGCCAGCTCGTCGGCCAGGGTAACGAGGTCGATGGGCTCGCGCTGGCCGTGCAGGCCGATCATCGCCTCGTAGATGTCGGCGTGCTGCTGGCGGTAGAAATCGGCCGGCCGCAGGAAGTCGGCGACCTTCAGGACGGCGTCAGGATCGATGAGGATCGAGCCGAGCACGCTCTGCTCGGCCTCTACCGCCTGTGGTGCCAGCTTGTCGATGCTCAAGGGTGTATCGGTCCAGACGCGGCGCGATGACGAGGTCGATTGACCCGTTGCAAAACCATAGGCGTCGCGAAACCGCGAGCGATGGGCTTGTCCGCCGGCTGGAGCCGAGTTAACAACAACCTCGAAAGGTCGTCGGGGATAACCGGCCCGAAGTTGTGGATACCGTCTTCGCCCGCGGGTTCCGCGCCATGGCGCCAGTCAACGCCCGGGGTGTGACAGGTTGCCTGTCGCGGCTATCGGCCCCAGGTGTCGGGCGGCTCGCGCAGGCCATCAGCCTGGTTCCAGGTGTCGCGCTGCTCGACCACCAGGCCGTCGTCGTCAAACCGCAGGACCGATGTCCCGGCCAGCGTCGTCTCGACGCCGTTCTCGACCAGCGTGGCCCACCACTCGATCGCGGCCCGATCGCCCTCCACGATCGGTGAGCCGACCCAGGCCCGCACCGCCTCCTCTTCCGCGAAGGCCTGGCTGACGTACTCGCGCACGCCGGCCCGCCGCAGCTGGGCGATGCGGAACGGCGCGGTCGAGAAGTGCGAGTCGGGGTGATAGAGCGCCACGATGGCGTCGGTGTCCTTGGCCTCCCAGGCGCTCTTCCAGGTGTCCGCCCAGCGGCGGGCGGCATCAGCCGTGTTCAGGCGGGCACCACGGTGACGGTCATCTGGGCTTCGATGCCGGTCAGCAGCCGCACCTCGACGCGATGGTCGCCAACGGTCTTGATCGGCGCGCGCAGGTGAATGGCGTGGCGGTCGATCTCAATCCCTTCCTTGGCGATCAGCTCCGCGATCTCGCGGTTAGTGACGGAGCCGAACAGGCGGTTCTTCTCGCCGGCCTTGACCGCGACCTCCAGCTTCATCCCGCGCAGGCGTTCGGCCAGCGCCTCGGCGTCGGCCTTCTCCGCGAGATCGCGCTCCTCGCGCTCGACGCGATGGCGCTCCCAGTTCTTGAGGGCGCCGGCATCGGCGACGACGGCCGCGCCGTTGGGCAGGAGGTAGTTGCGGGCGTACCCGTCCTTGACCTCCTTGACGTCGCCGGACCGACCGAGGCCCTTCACGTCGTGTTTCAGGATCACCTTCATCGCGTTCGCGTTCCTTACTGAGTGAAGTTAGTTGAGTACCTGCGCGCGCTCGTCGCTCTCGACGGGCACCGCCTTCGCGTCGGCCGCGGGGGCGGAGGCCGCGGCCTGCATCCGCCGCGCGCGCCAATCGCGCAACAGGGCCTTGACGGCGCGTGAGTCGCGCAGGTCGCCGTAGCGCTCGAGGAGCTCCGGCAATCGATCGCGGATCTGGTCGAACCGCGTCCCCAGCAGTTCACGCAGCCGGGCCAGGTCCTGGTCGAGCTGCGCCGTTCCGTTGTGGGCGCGCTCGATCTGCTCCTCGCGCACCGCCTTCGGGGCGTTGGCAATGAAGAGGTCCAGCACCAGCAGCAGGACGGTCAGGTCATCGGCCTGGCCGATGATCGGGATCGCGTCCGGAATCAGGTCCAGCGGCATCACCACGTAGGCAAGGCCGGCGGCCAGCAATCCCTTCAACGGCAGAGGCGTTCGAGGATCCCGCATCAGGCCCCATACCACGCGGGCGTAGGTCGGCAGCCTCCAGACGAGGCGGGCGAGCTGAACGTAGCGCAGCCTGCCGGACATCTTCACGCGGCGGCCTCCGGGCTGATGGGCGGGTGAGCCGGGATGATAGCAGGGGATGCGCCAGATCGGTTGACAATAGAACGCATGTTCGGCTACGCTGGCCGTGATCGCCCAACGGAGAGCTGCCATGACACGGCATGACGCCGAGCGCAAACAGAAGATCCTGGAGCACATCGCGCGCACCGTCGCCGAGCGCGGCTATCCGCCATCCGTTCGCGAGATCGCTGACGCGGTCGGCCTGGCGTCGACCTCCGCCGTGCACCATCACCTGATCGCGCTCGAGCGCGAGGGCATGCTGGAGCGCGGCCCCAATTCGTCGCGCGCGGTGCGGCTCACATCACTGGGCGAGGCGGAGCTCGACCACGCGCCACGCCGCATCCCCATCGGCGTCGGCCGGGTGACGCCGTTCCGCATGCCGGTCGAGCGCGACGTGCTGGCCCTGCCGGTGCTGGGCGAGATTGCCGCCGGCCAGCCGATCGAGGCCTACGAGGATGGCGCCGAGTCGCTGGATGTGCCACGTTCGCTCCAGGCCCGCGACGATTCCTACGTCCTGCGAGTCCGCGGCAAGTCCATGATCGACGCCCTCATCGACGACGGCGACTACGTGGTCGTGCAGCCGGCCGCCACCGCCAGCGACGGCGACATCGTGGTCGCGCTGCTGGAGGACAACGGCGTCACCCTGAAGCGCTACTTCCGCGAGCAGGACCGCATTCGGCTGCAGCCGGCCAATGCCGAGATGGAGCCGATCTACGCCACCGAGGTCCAGATCCAGGGCAAGGTGGTCGGCGTCATTCGCAAGCTCGGCTGAGCCGCCGCCGACCGGACGGCACCTGGCGTGCGCACCATCCTGCACGCCGACCTGGACGCGTTCTATGCCAGCGTCGAGGTGCTCGACGATCCGAGCCTGCGTGGCAAGCCGGTCATCGTCGGCGGCGACCCGAACGCCCGCGGCGTGGTGAGCGCCGCCTCCTACGAGGCCCGCGCTTTCGGCGTCCATTCCGCCATGCCGCTGCGCACGGCCCATCGGCTCTGCCCCAATGGCGTCTTCCTGCCGGGCCGATTCGATCGCTATCGCGAGCTGAGCCGCCAGGTCATGCGGATCTTCGCCAGCTACACGCCACTGGTGGAGCCGATCAGCCTGGACGAGGCGTTCATGGACGTGACTGCCAGCCGCGCCGTCTTCGGTGATGGCGAGACGATCGCCCGCTCCCTGAAGGATCGGGTGCTCGACGAGTCCGGCCTGGTGGTCAGCGTCGGCGTCGCCACGAACAAGCTGTGCGCCAAGGTTGCGTCCGACCTGCGGAAGCCCGATGCGCTGGTGGTGGTGCCGCCCGGAAGCGAGGCCGCCTTCCTGGCGCCGTTGCCGGTGACCCGGCTATGGGGCGTCGGGCCGCAGACACGCCAGACGCTCGCCGACTACGGCGTCGCGACCATCGGCCAGTTGGCGGCCTTGCCTGAAGGCACGCTGCGGCGCCGGTTCGGGATTCACGGCGCCGAGCTGCGACTGCGCGCGCTGGGTGTCGATCCGTCAAAGGTCAGCTCCGGGCAGGCGCCCAAGTCGATCGGCCACGAGCTGACCTTCAACCACGACGTCACCGATCCCGCGCGACTGGAGGCCACGCTGCTGGACCTGGCCGAGTCGGTCGCCAGCCGGCTCCGCAATCACCACATGGCGGCAGGAGCGGTGCAGCTCAAGCTGCGCTACGAGGGCTTCGACACCATCACGCGCCAGGCCCCGCTCGGCCACCAGGTGCGCGACTCCGAGGCGCTCTACCAGCTGGCCATCAGCCTCCTGCACAAGGCCCTGACGCCAGAGCGGGCGGTGCGGCTGATCGGTCTGACCGCCATCCATCTCTCCGAGGCCCAGCAGCTCACCCTGTTCGACGCGCCGGACCGGACCGATCGGATCGCCCAGTCCATCGACGCGGTGCGCGAACGGTTCGGGGAGAAGGCCATTACGCGGGCACGGCTGATCGGCCACCGCGACAAACGGCGACCGGACTTCGGAGAGCGCCCAGAGGCGCCGTCGGATGAGTGATCGTCGCCTCTAGCTTCCTGCGCAGTGCTCGGAGTGCGCGCCGTTGGCGGTTGCCACTATGAGACGACACGTGGCGGTCCAGTCCGCGGTGCGGCCGTCGATCACCACAGAGGCCGAATCAGCC
>DATBRW010000123.1:0-20500 GCA_036560125.1 Candidatus Limnocylindria bacterium | reverse complement strand
GACAGCGGCACGCCGTTCCGGCGCGGTGGCTGGGGCGAGCGGCGCGGCACCGACGACGAGGGTTGGCTGCCCAGCGGCTACCGCGCCCCCTTCCGCGGCCGTGTCTCCGAGCCGCTGCGGCCGGTGTCGCTGCCCGACATGGCGCAGCCGAGCCAGGTCGGCCGTGAGCTGGATGCGGCCCGCAGCCGCGTGGCGTCCGCCGGCTACGCAGCGGGAGAGGAACCGGACCTGGGGAGTGGCACCTTCGACCGGCCAGGCGTGACCGCCACGCAGTCTGAAGAGCTCGCCTGGCGCGCCGGCGACCGCGTGCGGCATCGACGCTTCGGCGACGGCATCGTGGTCTCCAGCCAGTGGGTGAAGGGCGACGAGGAAGTGACGGTCGCCTTCGTGGGCCAGGGCGTGAAGCGGCTGATCGCGGCCTACGCCGGGCTGGAGCGCGTCTAGCGCCGGGCGCTAGCATCGGTCCATGCAGGACGGGCGGCAGTGATCGAGCGCGGGCCGGAGCAGGTGGAGGCGCTGCTGCGCGAGGTCCAGGCCGCCCGGAGCGAGTTCGTCGCCGCGCTGGCGGACGTGGAGCCGTCGCTGCTGACCGCGCCGGGCCTGGTTGGTCAGTGGAGCGCGCGCGAGCTGATCGCGCACCTGGGTTATTGGACCGGGCACGCCGCGGAGGCGATCCACCACGCCGAGATGGGCCGCGCCGCCGACTTTGGCGAGGACGAGCACGACGTCGACGAGCGCAACGCCATCGTGGCGCGCGTCGCGGCCGAAACCGACCTGGCCACCGTGCGCCAGCGCGAAGAGGCCGCGTTCGAGGCGCTGGTCACCCGCCTGGAGCGCGCGGACCCCACCTGGCTGGACGAGAAGGTGTCCTACGGCGACACGCTGGAGCGCGTCATCCAGGATGACGGTCCGGAGCATTACCGCGAGCACGCGCTGGACCTGCGAGCGTGGTTCACGGGCGCAGACGACGAGGCCGATGGGACCGATGCCACCGATGCCACCGACGCGGAAGGAGCAGATTGACCGCCGGTGCTCGCGTGCAGGCCCTGGTCGAGGAGCTTGACCGGGAGCGTGCCGCCTTCATCGCGGAGCTTGACGGCCTGCCCGAGCCGGAGGGTCGCGCGATCGTCGAGAGCTGGGACGCTCGCGACCTGGTGATCCACGCCGCCTTCTGGTCCGAGCACGGAGCGAACGCGGTGGAGCTCGCGACCGCCGGACGCGGCGACGAGTTCGACTACGACAGCAGTCAGACCGATGCCATGAACGCCGCCACCGCCGCGGCGGGTCATGTGATGAGCCTTGTCCAGGCCCGCGCCCGCGAGGACGCTGCGTACCAGCGCTTCCGGCGAGCCATGGTCGCCCTGGACGAGGAGCTGCTCGACCTGCGCCTGGGCAACGGCGACACGGTCGAGGCGGTGATCCGCTACGACGGTCCCGACCACTACGCCGAGCATGCCGAGCATTTCCGTGCGGCGGGCGCGGGGTGAGCAAGACCCGCGCGGCGAGCGACCCGGCGGAGCGCGCGGCCGAGCTGCGCCAGACCATCGACGAGGCGAACTACCGCTACCACGTCCTGGACGACCCGACCATGGAGGACCAGGTCTACGACCACCTCATGCGGGAGCTGCAGGACCTGGAGGCGGCGAATCCAGAGCTCACCACCCCAGACTCGCCCACGCAACGGGTTGGCGCGGCGCCATCGGGCCAGTTCGCCGAAGTCCGGCACCAGGTGCCGATGCTCTCCCTGGGCAACGCCTTCGGCCACGACGAGCTCCGGGAGTTCGACACGCGGGTGCGCCGTGGCCTGGAGCTCGCCGATGACGACCCGGGCGTCATCTACGTCTGCGAGCTGAAGATCGATGGGCTGGCTTCCAGCCTCCGCTACGAGGGCCGCTCGTTCGTGCGCGGCGCGACCCGCGGCGACGGGACCACTGGAGAGGACGTCACCGCTAATTTCCGGACGGTGCGCGCCATCCCGCTGCGGTTGCGCGCCGATCCGCCGGGGGACCAGCTGGAGGTCCGCGGCGAGGTGTTCATGCCGCGTGGGGCCTTCGCCGAGCTCAACGAGCAGCTGGAACGAGAGGGCAAGCCGCTCTACGCCAACGCCCGCAACACCGCGGCCGGCACCGTGCGCCAGAAGGACCCGGCCGTCACCGCCAGCCGGCGCCTCTCGCTATGGGCCTATCAGGTCGTGGGGGTGCCGGGGCTCGCCAGCCATTCGGAGTCGCTGGCGCTGCTCCGGGATCTCGGTTTCCCGGTGAATCCGGCCACGCGCCAGGTGCACGGCATCGACGAGGTCATCGGCTTCGTGGAGGAATGGGCGGAGAAGCGCAAGGAGCTCGACTACGAGACCGACGGCATCGTCATCAAGGTCGACGACGCGGACTCACAGCGCACCTTGGGCTTCGTCTCGCGCGCCCCGCGCTGGGCGACCGCCTACAAGTTCCCGGCGCAGCAGGTCACGACCAAGCTCGAGGAGATCGAGGTGTACGTCGGCCGCACGGGCGCCCTGACGCCGGTGGCGCACGTAACGCCCGTGTCCGTGGGCGGCACCACCGTCCGCAACGCGACGCTGCACAACATCGAGGAGATCCAGCGCCGAGACCTGCGCGTGGGCGACACGATCGTCCTGCAGCGGGCCGGGGACGTCATTCCGGAGGTCGTCTCCGCCGTCACCGATGCCCGGGACGGCACCGAGGTCCCCTGGGAGATGCCGACTGCCTGCCCGGTGTGCGGGACCAATGCCGTCCGCGAGGAGGGCGAGGTCGTCTGGCGCTGCCCGAACCCCTGGTGCCCCGCGCAGCGCATCGGTGGGCTGCTGCACTTCACCGGCCGGGGCGGCTTCGACATCGAGGGCGCCGGCTACGCGGTCGTGAACCAGCTGGCCGAAAAGGGACTGCTCAACGAACCGGCCGAGCTGTTCAGGCTCGACGTCGAAACGCTCGAAGGACTGGACCGATACGCCCGCAAGTCCGCCGAGAACCTGCACGCCGCCATCCAGGGCGCCAAGCGCCGGCCGCTGGCGCGCATCGTCAACTCGCTCGGCATCCGGCATGTGGGGTTCCAGACCGCGATCGACCTCGCCAACTGGCTGACCGCCGAGACGCCGCGCGCCGAGGGCGAGTCGGAGTCCGATTGGACGCGTCGCGTGGCCGATCGCCTGCGCGGCGCCTCGGCCGAGGAGCTGACCGCCGTCTTCGGCATCGGCAAGGTGGTGGCGGAGGGGATTGCCGCCTACTTCGCCGACGAGCACACCGCCGGCACGCTGCACGCCCTGATCGACGCGGGCGTCACCGCCGAAGCGCCGGAGGCTGGTGCCGCGCCGCCGGAGCCCGGCACGGGACCGCTGGCGGGCAAGTCCCTGGTCGTCACCGGCACGCTGCCCGGCTTCAGCCGCCAGGAGGCGGAAGAGGCGATTCGGGCGGCTGGTGGGCACGCCGGCGGATCCGTGTCCAAGCAGACCGATTACCTCGTCGCCGGCGACAAGGCCGGCAGCAAGCTGGCCAAGGCGGAGAAGCTCGGCGTGCCGGTCCTGGACGAGGACGGCTTTCGGCGTCTATTGGAAGACGGAGCATGAGCGGGGCAATCCGCACGGCGATCGAGGGTGCCAGCGAGTGGCTCCGGCAGCATCCAGATGAGGCGCGCTACACCGATTCGCCGGCAACTGCCCGCGTGGAATCCGCATTGCGGATCACCGTCACCGGGCCGAACGGAGAATCCATCGCCACCGACATGCCGTCGGCCGTGGGCGGAGCGGGGTCGGCGCCGAGTCCCGGATGGCTTTATCGCGCGGCGTTGGCCGCCTGCGTCCTCTCGCTTGCCACCATGCGGGCCGCGCAGCTCGACCTGGCCTCGTTTCAGTGCGAGGTCGAGGTCGATTCGGAGTCTGATGACCGAGGCATCCTGGGCACTGATGACGCTGTCCCTGCCGGTCCGCTGTCGATTCGCATCCTCTTTCGGATGACCGCTGATGGAGAGGGAAATGACCTGGAGGGGATCGCTCGCTGGGCAGTCGATCACTGCCCGGTGACAGATGCCAGCGCGCGGGCAGTCCCCGTGCAGGTCGAGGTCGTTCCGCGCTAGCGTCGGCCGCTCGCCATCCTCGTGGCGTCGGGCCGCTGGCGGAGGCGCCACATCGCCCAGATGCCCACCGCCGGCCCCAGGGCCAGCAGGGCGAAAGCGATCCGCCAGCCGCCCGCATCAGCCGGATCAAGCAGGCTGACGCCCCAGATCGTCACCGCCGTCAGCAGGAAGCCGGACGCGGTCTGCAGGGTGAGCGCCGAGCCGGCGGTGCCGGGTGGCGCCAGCTCGCTGATGGCGGTTGAGAACTGCGCCGAGTCGGCTACCACCGTGACGCCCCAGACCAGCGCCAGCGGGATCAGCAGCACGGGCCACGCGCCGAACAGGAAGCCGATCACCACCGCACAGCTGCCGGAGACGGCCATGGCCAGGATCGTGAGCGTGGTGCGGCCGTAGCGGTCCGCCAGGGCGCCTGCGGCCACGCAGCCGATCCCGCCGGCGGCAACCACGGCAAAGGCAGCCAGGCTGGCGGTGGCCGGGTCGGTTGAGCCCGTGGCGGCCAGGGATGCGGCCAGGAAGATCGGGATCCAGCTCCACATGGCGAACAGCTCCCACATGTGGCCGAGATAGCCGAGGTTTGCCAGCCGGACCGATGGCTCCCGCAGCGCGGCCCGTGCCACCGCCGGACTGAAGCGTGCGGCCGGTACGGTGAACGGCCCATCTGCCACGGCCAGTGCCGCGATCACCGCACCGATCCCAGCGCCAAGGCTCGCCCCGAGCACCACGGCCTGCCAGTCGGCCTGGACCGCCGAGCCGGCGGCCCGCAGCAGGTGCGGCAGGGCCGAGCCGATGGTGATGGCGGCCGTCAGTGTCCCCACCGCCAGGCCGCGGCCCGCTCGAAACCAGCCGGCCAGGACTTTCATTCCGACCGGGTAGACCGCAGCGATGCCCGCTCCAGTCAGGAAGCGGAATGGCAGGGCCGAGGCGAGGTCGGTCGCCAGCAGCGCGAAGCCTGCGTTGGCCAGCGTGGCGACCACCGCCCCGGTCGCGATCAGCCAGCGCGCGGGCAGCACGTCCGGTACGCCCAGGGCGGCCAGCGCCACCGCGCCCACCGCGAATCCCAACTGGACTGCGACGGTCAGGCTGGCCAGCCCGATGGCATCGATGCCCCACTCGGCGGTCAGCGAGCCCGCCACCGCCGTGCCGCTGAACCAGGTGCTCAGCACCAGCAGCACCGAGATCGACAGGAGCGCCAGCTGCGACCACCGCCCGGAGGGTTCGACGGCGGTCTGCGGCGGCGATTCGGTCACCCCGCGTCACCCTCCGCCAGGAAGGCCTCGACCGTCTCGTCATAGCCGTCCATGCTGGTCCGGACGGTATGCCCGCACTCCGGATCGGTGACGAAGCGGGCGCCGGGAATCGCGTCGGCCACCAGCCGGGATGAGGCGATCGGCACGACCTGATCCTCCTCGCCTGCCAGCACCAGCGCCGGCACGCCGATCTCGCGCAGGCGATCGGTGACGAACGAGCTCGGGTCGAGCGTGGCGCGCAGCTCTCCGATGAAGCGTTCCGGCGTGGCCGGCCGCGGTTGCAGTCGAGCGGCGGCCTCGAACGACGGTGCCTCGCCGCCTGACGCCGGCTTCATCACCGCCGCCATGTTGCCGAAGAATCGGCCCCAGTCATCCGCCTCGGCCATCTCGATCCAGCGGGCCATGCGCTCGGACATCGCCGAAGCGGCCGGCGTCTCGGACGCAACCGAGGCCAGCACCAGGCGTGACACGAGCTCGGGGTGGTCGACCGTCAGCCACAGCGAGATCCGTCCACCGCCCGACTCGGCCTCGATCGCGAAGGGCGGCTCAGGACCGCCGTTGGCCGCCAGCCACTTGATCGCGGCGGCCACCGCGTCGGCGATGACGCGCGGGTGCATCAGGTGCTCGACCTGCGACGGATCGTCGGCTAGCGGCCGCCCGATCACCACGACCGGCCGCGCGGCGGCGCGGCCCTCCCATCGGCGCAGGAGCACCTGCTCGGTACCGGCCAGTTGCCGCAGGCCGGTCTCCACGCCGCCCAGGACCAGCAGCGGCGTGCCCGTGGCGGTCGCTGGGAACGGCAGCCGGAACGCCTCGATCCGCCCGCCGCGGATCGGGATCGTCACCGTGCCAGGTGCTTCGGCCATGGGGCGCATTGTCGCCTGCTAGCATCGGCTCATGATCAGCCGCGAGGACGTCGAGCACGTTGCCGCACTGGCCCGGCTCGGCCTCACCGACCAGGAGATCGACCTGATGCAGGGCCAGCTGAACCGCATCCTGGAGGCGGTCGGGCAGCTGCAGGCGGTCGACACCAGCAGCGTTGGGCCGACGGCCCAGGTCATCGCGCTCGAGAACGTGATGCGCGACGACGTGGCCCGCCCGTCCATGTCCCGGGAAGCGGCCCTTGGCAATGCGCCACGGCGTGAAGGACCGATGCTCCGCGTGCCGGTCATCCTGGAGGAGGGGCGCTAGACGGTGGCCGTCGACACCCTTCCCCTCGCCGATCGCACGATCACCGAGGTCGGCGCCATGCTCCGCGCGCGTGAGGTCAGCTCCCGACAGCTAACGGAGGCCTGCCTGGCGCGCATCGACCGCGATGCCGAACGCCTGAACACCTTCCTCGCGGTCGGCCGCGACCGTGCGCTGGCGGCGGCAGATGCCGCCGATGCGACGCTGGAAAGCGGCGACGGGGCGGATCGGCCGCTGCTGGGCATCCCGTATGCCCTGAAGGACATCTTCGTCACGCGTGCGCTTGACGATGCCGGCCAGCCGGACGGCGGCCTGCCAACCACGGCCGGCTCCCGGATCCTGGAGGGCTACCGGTCGCCGTACTCCGGCGCAGCCGAGGAGCGCCTGACCGCGGCCGGTGCCGTGCTGGTCGGCAAGACGAACTGCGACGAGTTCGCGATGGGCTCGTCCAACGAGAACAGCGCCTACGGCCCGGTCCAGAACCCCTGGGACGAGTCGACCGTGCCGGGTGGGTCGTCGGGCGGCTCGTCAGCTGGAGTGGCCGCCGGGGAGATGTTCTTCGCGCTGGGGACAGATACCGGCGGCAGCATCCGCCAGCCGGCCTCGCTCTCGGGCGTGGTGGGCATGAAGCCGACGTACGGACGGGTGAGCCGCTACGGCATGGTGGCCTTCGCCTCCAGCCTGGACCAGTGCGGGCCGTTCACGCGCTCTGTGCGCGATTGCGCCACGGTGCTGGGCGCACTCGCCGGGCACGATCCGCGCGACTCCACGTCGGTCGAGATGTCGGTGCCGAACTACGTCGCCGCCCTGACCGGCGAGATCCGCGGCCTGCGACTGGGCGTGCCGCGCGAGTACTTCGTCAATGGCATGGAGCCCGGCGTCGAGGCATCGGTGCGCGCCGCGATAGCGCTGCTGGAAGGGCTGGGCGCGGAGATCGTTGAGGTCAGCCTGCCCTCCACCGACAGTGGCCTCGCCACGTACTACATCATCGCCCCGGCGGAGGCATCGGCCAACCTGGCGCGCTATGACGGGGTGAAGTACGGTCTCTCGGCGGGGGAGGATGAGCTGCTGGACAACTACCTGCGCACCCGCGGGTCAGGCTTCGGGGACGAGGTCAAGCGCCGGATCATGCTGGGCACCTACGCCCTGTCGGCTGGCTACTACGATGCGTTCTACGTGAAGGCGCAGCAGGTGCGCACCCTGATCAAGGCCGAGTTCGACGCGGTCCTGGCCGATGTCGACGCGTTGATCGCCCCGACGTCGCCCAGTGTGGCCTTCAAGATCGGCGCCAAGACGCAGGATCCACTGCTGATGTACCTCAACGACGCCTGCACACTGCCGGTCAACATCGCCGGGTTGCCCGGCATCTCGGTACCGTGCGGCCTATCGGATGGGCTGCCGGTCGGGCTGCAGGTCATCGGGCGGGCCTTCGATGAGTCCACGGTCCTGCGCGTGGCGGATGCCTACGAGCGAGCGGCCGGCTTCGACAGCCTCCGGCCACCGACGGCGCACGACTGATGACCGAGATCAGCCACGTCCGGCTGATGGTGCCGGAGCAGGCCACCCTGAACCGCATCCTGCGCGAAGGCGGAGCCCAGCAATTCCCGCAGTGGCTCTACGCCGAGCCCGGCGAGGACACGCGCCTGCTGTGGTGGGGCGTGCGCGAGGCTCGCAGCATGGGCACGGTGCCGGCCGATGACGACCCGCGGGCAGCACTCTTCCCGCGGCTGATCGACGACTGGACCGACCCGCCCCGCGCGCTCTTCCTGGTGACGGCCGACGCCGACCGAGCCCAGGCCGACCTGGAGCCGATGCTTGGCGCCGACTGGCATCCGGTTGGCGACGACGCGACCCTGAGCGCCTCGTGCCGGCGCATCCGCCTGGGCCGCGGCGAGCTGCTGCTGGCCCAGCCCAATGGCGATGGGTACGCCGCAGGCTGCCTGGCGGCATTCGGAGAGGGTCCGGTGGCGGTGGCGATCGACGGGACCAGCCTTGGCGGCCGGCAGGTGCGCACCAACCCGGTGAGTGGTGGACCGGCGGCCTGGAAACGGCTGGCACCATCGCCCACCACGCCCCTGATCCTGTTCCTGCCCGCCGCCGGGTGAAGCCCGAGGACCACGCCGCCGGCGTGCGCGCCTGGCGCGCGGAGCGGGATGAGCGGCTGCGCAGTCCGGACGGCTGGCTGACGCTGGCGGGCCTGTACTGGCTGGAGCAGGGCGAGAATCGTTTCGGGGCCGATCCAACGAACCCGATCTTGCTGCCCGGCGCGGACGTCCCGGCTCACGCGGGCTCGATCCTCCTGCAGGGGGATTCCGCGCGCCTGCAGGACGTCTCGGAGGACGTGCGCATGGATGGCCAGCCCGCCGCCGATGGCCCGCTCGTGGACGATCGGTCAGAGGAGCCGACCGTGCTCGAGCTCGGCGACCTGCGCATGCACGTCATCTGCCGCGGCGGCGACCGGTTGGCGCTCCGCGTGCGAGATCACACCGCCCGCGCGCTGGCCGCGTTCGGCGGGATCGAGCACTTCCCGGTCGACATCGGCTGGCGGATGAGCGGCCGGCTGGAGCCGGACGAGTCGGATGAGCCGATGGAGATCGTGGATGTCACCGGCATCGTCACCCGCGAGGCGTCGCCTGGCCGCGTCGTCTTCGAGCGGGACGGCCAGGAGTGGCGCCTCCGCTCGCTGGATGGCGGCGACGGCAAGCTGTGGCTGGTCTTCGGCGACGCCACCAATGGGAGCGAAACGTATGGCGGCGGGCGCTTCCTGTACACCGAGCCGGTGGCCGACGACGGCACGGTGGTGGTCGACTTCAACCTGGCCTACAACCCGCCGTGCGTCTTCTCCCCGTACGCCACCTGCCCGCTGCCGCCGGCCGAGAACCGGCTGCCGCTGCGAATCGAGGCGGGCGAGCTCATCTACCACGCGGCCTAGCCCTCCGCCCGCAGCTCCTCCAGATCCAGGTCCCGCTCCACGCTGCGCAGGGCCACGTCGCCGATCACGCGCCGGTCACGAAGGTCGATGATCGCCACCCGTTGCGCGTCGATCACCGCCTGGCGAATGGCGGCGTGCTCGATCATCTCCTGATCGGGCGGGATCTCACCCTCGTCGTCACTGTGTTCGTGCTCCAGGTGCTCGGCCGCGTGCTCGTAGCGCGCCCGCATCTGGTCGATCAGCTCCATGTGGCCCGGCCACTCTTCCGCCAACCCTTCCAGCCGCTCCAGCGCAGCCGAGTTCGCCGCTTCCCGGGCATGGATCTCGTCGTGCTGCTCGCTGCCGTCGTCGCCCACGCCGAGGCGACGGATCAGCCACGGCAGCGTCAGCCCCTGCCCAAGGAGTGTCACCAGGATCACGACGAACGTCAGGAACTGGAGCAGATCGCGGGCCGGAAAGTCCAGCGGTAACGCCAGCGCGGCGGCCAGGGAGACAACGCCCCGCATGCCGGACCAGCCGAGGATCACGACGAGCTGCGGCGGCGGTGACGGGTCGCGCTCCTTCAGCCCGGGAACGATCAAGCGTGGCAGGTACGTGGCGGCGAAGACCCAGATCATGCGCACCGCGATCACGGTGAGGCTGACGGCGGCCCCCAGGATCGCCAGCTGCCCGGGCGTCCAGGTGGCGCGCAGATCGCTGAGGATGGTGGGCAGCTGGAGGCCAATGAGGATGAAGACCAGGCCGTTGAGCACGAAGATCACCATCTGCCATGCGCCTGATGCCAGCACCCGCGTATCGGAGGTGAGGATCCGTGGCGCGGCACGCCCGAGCACGATCCCCGCCGTTACGACCGACAGCACGCCAGAGGCATCGAGCAGCTCCGCCGGGATCCAAGCTGCGAAGGGTGCGAGCAGGGAGACGAGCACCGAAACCGGCGGGTCACTCAACCGTTTCGCCGCCTGAACCACGGCCCAGCCGACGACCAGGCCGATGGCCAGCCCGACGACGCTGACTCGTACGAGTTCGACAGTCGCGCCCTGCACCGAGAAGTCGATGGTGCCTGCCACCACGCCGATCGCCAGCCCATACGCCACGAGCGCGGTTGCATCGTTGATGAGGCTCTCGCCCTCCAGGATCGTGACCACGCGGCGCGGCAGTCCGAGTCGCTGGGCAATGGCGGTGGTGGAGACGGCGTCTGGCGGCGACACGATCGCGCCCAGCGCGAACGCTGCCGCCCAGCCCATGGATGGCACCAGCGAATAGACGACGAACCCGACCGCCAGCGTGGTCACCACCACCAGGCCGACCGCCAGCAGGCCGATTGGGCGCGCATTGACCTTGAGCTCGTGCGGCGAGGTGAAGTACGCCGCCGAGAACAGAATTGGCGGCAGGAAGATCAGGAAGATCGTGTCCGGCGGGAGCCTGACGGTGGGCACACCGGGTATCAGGCTCACGACAAGTCCGCCCAGCGTCATGAGGATCGGGTACGGAACTGAGAGCCGCCGTGCCAGCACCGTCAGGACGGCGACCAGCAGCAGCAGGAGCAGGACGATCTCGACCTCGTGCACGCGCGAAGCCTAGCCGACGCGGATGGCCATCCGGGACTGACTACACTTAGCCGCTATGAGCATCGAGCCGGCCGCCGAACGGCTGCCTGAGACGGCCGATCAGCCGTCCGCGGCATCGGCCCGCTTCCTGTCGGCGAGCGTCCGCGACATGCCGCCATCAGGCATCCGGCGGTTCTTCGACATGCTCAACGAGATGGAGGACGTCATCTCGCTGACGATTGGCGAGCCGGACTTCACCACCCCTGAGCCAATCACCCAGGCCGCCATCGCCAGCCTGGAGGCGGGGGAGACGCATTACTCCGCCAACGGCGGCATGATCGAGCTGCGCCAGCTGATCGCGTCCGACCTCGAGTCGCGACTGAGCCTGTCGTACGACCCGCGCACGGAGATCGTGGTCACCGTTGGCGCCTCGGAAGCGCTTGACGCCTCATTGCGGGCGGTCTGCGAGCCTGGCGACGAGGTGATCCACCACGAGCCGTGCTTCGTGGCCTATGCGCCGTGCATCCAGCTGGCGGGAGGGACCCCAGTGGCGGTTGCCACCACCGCGGCCACCAACTTCGAGCTCACCCCGGCCATGGTCGAGGCGGCCGTCACGCCGCGGACCAAGGCCATTTTCCTTGGCTACCCGAACAACCCCACTGGCGCGGTCCTGCATCGCGACGAGCTGGAGGGGATCGCCGAGGTTGCGCGCCGCAACGACCTGCTGGTCATCAGCGACGAGATCTACGAGCGGCTCGTCTACGGCGACCACGAGCACGTGGCCATCGCATCGCTGCCGGGGATGCGCGAGCGAACGATCCACATCGGCGGGTTCAGCAAGAGCTACGCGATGACCGGCTGGCGGATCGGCTACGTATGCGCCCCGGCCGGCCTGATGGCGGGGATCGCCAAGGTCCACCAGTACGGGATAATGTGCGCGCCGACCGCAGCCCAGCACGCCGCCGTCGAAGCACTGCGCAGTGGCGAGCCCTACGTGCACTCCATGCACGCCGAGTACGAGCGTCGCCGGGTCCTCATGACTCGGCGCTTCAACGAGATGGGGCTCACCTGCTTCGAGCCGATGGGTGCCTTCTACTGCTTCCCGAACGTGCAGGCCGCCACCGGGCTGGATGACGAGCAATTCGCCCAGGAGCTGCTGCGCGAGGAGCGGGTGGCGGTGGTGCCGGGTAGCGCCTTCGGCCCGTCTGGCGCCGGGCACGTGCGAGCCTGCTACGCCACGGCGTACGAGGAGATCGTGGAGGCCATGGACCGCACCCAGCGCTTCGTCGAGCGGCGCCGAGCCGCCGCCGCCTCCGCGTGAACGAGCCGGCCACGCCGGCCGCGTCGGCCATCTTTGACTCCACCGCCGAGGGGTATGCGGCGACCATGGCGCCCTCGCTGCGCCCGGTGGCAGCCGAGGTCGTGCGTCGGGCGAAATTGCAACCAGGCGACCGCGTGCTGGACGTCGGCTGCGGCACCGGGATCGCGGCTTCCGCAGCGAAGGCAACCGGGGCGGAGGTGGTTGGGCTGGACGGAGCCGCCGCGATGATCGCCATCGCCCGGCGCGATGTTCCGGGCGTGGACTTCGGGGTTGGCGACTTCAACGCCTTGCCCTTCGAGGACGGTGCCTTCGACGTCGTCATCAGCTCGCACGCCCTGCTTTTCGCCGAGGATCGCCCGGCAGCGCTGCGCGAATGGCGACGCGTCTGCCGCTCCGGTGGGCGCCTGTCCCTGTCCGTGCCCGGTCCAGAGGAGCGCACCCCCGGCACGCTGTACGCGGATGTCTACGGCGCTCACGGCGTCGCGCGCACCTTCGACTATCCGGTGGCCGGCGACCTGGCTGGATGGGCACGCGACGCAGGATGGACCGATGCGTCCGTTGACCAGGATCCAACCGTCGCCATCCGCCTGGCCGATGCGAACGCCTTCGCCACCTGGCGCCGCACAGGCTCGCGCGGTGCTGCGACCGCCGGCTGGAGCGAGGAGCGACACGCGGCCCTGACGGCGGACATGCTGGCGGTCACGCCTCGAGAGCCGAACGGCGGTTACGCCATCCCGTTCGGAGCGATCTACCTCACCGCGCGGAACTAGGCCCGCCTGCGGGCCGGTTCGCCGAACCTAGCCCGCGTGCTGGATGCAGGCCCGCGCGAAGGCCAGCATCGGGCCAATCGCGTGATCGTCCACGCCCTCGGAGTCGGCCGCCAGGTCGAGCTTCGGGTCCTCGGCCACCATGCGCCAGATGGCGCGGACCTCGCCGGAGTCGTCATCGATCTGGGCTTCGTTCTGGAGCCGGAGACCGCGCACGGCCGACCATCGATACAGCTGGCCCCGCAGCATCCACGCTCCTTCCGGGTCTGCGCCGGCGGGAGCGTAGGTGTACTCGAGCAGCCCGATATCGGTCGCCAGATAGATGCGGATGCGCCCGTTTTCCTGGTTGAGGGTCACGTGGGCCGCGTACTCGGCGGCCCCCAGCTCGCCCAGCTGACGCTGGACGGCTGCCCGGGCGCGACCGAGGTTGTCCCACTCGCCGATCTTCACGGGCAGAAGGATAGCCGCGCCTCGCTACTACAATCGGGCCAATGGCCACCGCCACGACCACGCGCTACGAGACGATCATCGGCATCGAGGTGCACGCCCAGCTGCGCACCGAGTCGAAGATGTTCTGCGGCTGCCCGACATCGGCCCCGGCAGGGGAGCCTGACGAGCCGAACACCCGCGTCTGCCCGGTCTGCCTTGGCATGCCGGGTACGTTGCCGGTCATCAATCGTCGCGCGGTAGAGCTCGTGATCCGCACCGGGATCGCGCTGGACTGCCACATCGAGACCGAAGCGGTCCGCTTCGAGCGCAAGAACTATTTCTACCCGGACCTGCCGAAGGGCTACCAGATCAGCCAGTACGCGCTGCCGCTCTGCTCGAACGGCCGCCTCACCGTGCCCGTGCCGGCGGAGGGCGCCGACGTGAGCATCGGCATCACGCGGGCTCACCTGGAGGAGGACACCGCGCGTCTGCAGCACGGGGGCCGTGGCTACAGCCTGGTCGACTTCAATCGGGCCGGCGTGCCGCTGATGGAGATCGTCACCGAGCCGGACGTTCGCTCGCCCGCGCAGGCCCGGGCATATGGCGAGACGCTGCGCGACATCCTGCGACACATCGGTGCGTCGGACGGCGACATGGAGACCGGCTCCATGCGCATCGAGGGCAACATCAGCCTGAGACCGATGGGATCGTCCACCTTCGGCACCAAGGTCGAGGTCAAGAACCTGAACAGCTTCCGCTCGCTGGAACACGCAATGGCGTTCGAGGTCGAACGCCACGCCGAGGCGCTCGAGCGCGGAGAGCGGTTGGTGCAGGAGACGCGTGGCTGGGACGAAACTGCGGAGCGCACGATCAGCCAGCGCAGCAAGGAAGAGGCGAACGACTACCGCTACTTCCCGGAGCCAGACCTGCCGCCGCTGCGGCCGTCACACGACTGGATTGCGGAGATCCGCGAGGCGATGCCCGAGCTGCCGGCCGCGCGCCGGGAGCGCTACGAGCAGGTGCTGGGGCTGTCCGCCTATGACGCGGGGGTGCTGACTGCCAACGTGACCTTGGCCGAGTACTTCGACCGCGTCGTGGCGGCCGGCGTCGCGGCGAAGTCGGCAGCCAATTGGGTGACGGGCGAATTCAGCCGGCTCTTGAACCAGCACGCCGCCGATGGACTCCGTGCCTCGGACGTCGCACTGACGCCCGAAGGGCTGGCCGAGCTGATCGGCGAGGTGGACGCGGGCCGCGTCTCGGGCACCAACGCCAAGGCACTGCTGGCGACTGTCTTTGCCAGCGGCGAGTCGCCTCGGGCCGTGATCGAGCGCGAGGGTTTGGGGCAGGTCAGCGACTCCGGACAGATCGAACGGGAAGTGGCGGCGGTAATTGCCGAATTCCCGGAGCAGGTGGCCCAATATCGCGGCGGCAAGCAGCAGATCTACGGCTTCCTGGTCGGGCAGGTCATGAAACGCACCGCCGGCCGCGCCGACGCGAAGCTGGTCAACGGGGAGCTGCGACGCCAGCTGGACGGCTGACCCGCCTCCTGTTCTGCGCTGTCTTGGGCATGGCGCTGGGCGTCGCCAGCCGCTGGATCGACACGGCGGCCTGGGCGCCGGCCTGGATCGGTCTCGTCCTCTCGCCATGGCTGGTGGCGCCGTGGCTGGCCGGCACGTGGACGTCACGCGCGAACGGCAATCTGGCCTGGGGTGCTGCCGCCGGCTTGGCACTGCTGGCGGGGACGGTTGCCGCCTACCTGGCCATGGCCGGATCTGACGGCGCGCCAATGCTGCCCGGCCTGGTTGTTCTGGCCGTGACCGCCGGCCCACTCTACGGAGCCGCGGGTGCCGGCCTTCATCGAGGCGGGCGGGGAAGGCTGCTTGCCGCTTCTGCGCTAGGCGCTGCGCTGATCGCCGAGGGCCTCCTGCTGCAGCTCGGCGAGCGGAGTCCGATCGAGCGAGCCGTCTTTGCGGTGGAGTCGGCGGCAGGTGTGGTGCTTGCGACCTGGATGGTTGGGTCGCGTGCCGGCCTGTTGGCCCTCGCCGCTGGGATCGTTCTGCTTGCAATCGAGCTCGCGGCGCTGGCAACCATCGGTCCGGGCCTGCCATGAGCGGCCTATTGAATGGCTGCAGCCTGCGGCTATCCTTCGCGCGTGCCCGCCCAGCACGTTGAGCGCCGCACGCATCGGGACCTGTGCCAGTTCGCACTGGAGCTGCTGGATGAGACCGATGCGATCGTGCTGCGCCACCTGGCCGGTGGCCTGACCGTCAAGGCCAAGGCCGATGCCACGCTGGTGACCCAGGCCGACACCGAGGTCGAGACCCGCATCCGTGAGCAGGTGGCGCATGCGTTTCCCGATCACGGGGTGCTGGGCGAGGAGTTCGGCAACGAGGCGGGTGCGAGCGGGACGCGCTGGATCGTGGACCCGATCGACGGCACGCACAACCTGGTGCGCGGTATCCCGGTCTTCGGCACGCTGCTGGCCGTGGAGGAAGAGGGGGAGCTGGTCATGGCCGCGATCTCGGCACCGGCCATGGCGCGCCGCTGGTGGGCGGTTCGCGGCGAGGGCTCCGTCGCCCGGGACCACCTCGGGGAGCGGCCCATCCATGTTTCCACCGTCGACCGCCTGGAGGAGGCCCAGCTCGTGACCTCGGGGATCGGCCCCCTCGAGCAGGCGGGCTTTGGGCCGGCCATCACGCGGCTATCGACGCGAGTGTGGCGGGATCGCGGCTTCGGCGAGTTCTGGGGCTACATGCTGGTCGCCGAGGGTGCTGCCGAGGTGATGCTGGAGATCGGTCCAACCCTCTGGGACCTGGCGGCACCGTCGCTGATCGTGTCGGAGGCGGGTGGCAGGCTGACCGACTTCGCCGGAACGCCATCGCACACCGGTCCGCAGGCCCTGGCCACGAATGGGCGTCTCCACGAGGCGATCGTGGCCGCCCTGGCAGGGGAGTGAGCGTGGGGCGCGGGCGCTGGGCCGAGGTGCTGATGGCTGTCGTTCCGATTGCGCTGGCCATCTTCACCCTGCTCGTGCTGGTGGAGCCGGACGTGCAGCCGGCCATCTTCATGCCGCGGCTGGCATTGGCCATCGACGCGCTGGCCACGCTGGTGGCGGTGGCTGTCGCGATCCTGGGCTGGGTGCGCTTCCGGGAGGGAGGGGACGAGGCGGCGCTCTGGCGCGCGTCGGCCCTGCTGGTGCTGGGGACGATCAACGGGCTGATGGCGACGGCGACCATCCTGGGCGCGGAAGAGGTCTTTGGCCTGTCGCTGGAGCAGCCTGGCCAGCTGCCGCTGTGGGCGAGCGTGATCACGCGCGGACTCGCGGGCGGACTGCTGATCGTGGCGGGGCTGGTGGCCACGGGGAGACGCCGTCAGCACGTGCGCCGGCCGCTGCTGGTGCTGTGGCTGCCGGCCATGGTCGCTACAGCCGCAGTGTTCCTGGCGGCCGGCTTGCAGGAGTCGCTGCCACCGCTGGTGACCCCGGCCGGGATGGCGGCGCTGCGCGCGAACCCGGTGGCGCCGCTGATGCCCGGTGTCGCGCCAGTGCTGATCGCGGTCGAGGCGTTGCTGGCGCTCGCCTACCTGCTCGCTGCCGCCCTGTCATACGAGGCGTTCAAGCGAAACGGCCGCGGGACCGATGGCGTGCTGGCGGTTGGCCTGATGCTGGCCGCCTTCAGCCAGGTGCTATTCGCCATCCATCCGGGCACCTACAACTCCGTGGTGACCGCCGGCGACCTGCTGCGCGTGGCGTTCTACGCGACGCTGCTGGCGACGCTGGCGGTCGAGGTGCGCGGCGACATCCGGGCGCTCCGAGCGGCCAACGACGAGCTGACGCGCCTGCGCGAGGCCGAGCTGGTACGGGCTGCCGCGGAGGAGCGTGCGCACCTGGCGCGCGAGCTCCACGACGGCATGTCGCAGGAGCTGTGGTACGCGAAGCTGAAGCAGGGACGGCTGTTGGCGCTGCCCGAGATCGTGGGCGGCGCCCGCGAGCTGGCCGGCGAGGTGGCGGGCGCGATCGAATCGGCCCTGGCCGAGGCGCGGCAGGCGATCCTGGCGCTGCGGCCGGCGGAGGGCGGCAGCTTCGCCGAAGTGGTGCAGCGCTATGTGGCCGACTTCTCCGACCGCTTCGGGATCGCGGCGGAATGCCGCTGCGATGCGGGGGCGGACCGTCTCTCTCCCCGAGCGCAGGCGGAGCTGCTGCGGATCGTGCAGGAGGCGCTGGCGAACGTGCGCAAGCATGCCGACGCCACGCTGGTGCGCGTGGAGCTGACCGAGATCGGCGAGGGGCTGGAGCTGCGGGTCACCGACAACGGCCGGGGCTTCGCCACCGACCGGGTCGGTCGCGCGGGCTATGGTCTGTCGAGCATGGAGCAGCGGGCCGCCATCATAGGCGGCAGCCTGACAATCGACTCGCGCGAGCAGGACGGCACCAGGGTGCTGGTTCAGATGCCGCTGGCCGCGGAAGGGGGATGACGGACCGATGAGCGAGCCTTCCACCCGCGTCATGCTCGTCGACGATCACGCACTCGTGCGCTCCGCCGTGCGCCAGGCGCTCGCCGCCGACGACCTTGAGATCGTGGGCGAGGCCGCCACCGCGGACGAGGCGCTGCTGCTGGCCCCGCAGCTGGCTCCGGACGTCCTGCTGCTGGACATCAACCTTCCCGGGACCGATGGGCTGCAGCTCCTCCGAGAGCTGGCACCGCGGTTGCCGACGACCAGGATCGTGATGCTGACTGTGTCCAATGACCGCCGCGACCTGGTGGAGGCAGTCCGCAACGGCGCGGCCGGCTACCTGACCAAGGACCTCAGCCCGGAAGCGCTTCAGCGCGCCGTGCGCGGCATCCGTTCCGGCGACCTGGCCATGTCGCGTTCCATGGCCGCGGACGTGATCCAGCACCTGGCCACCACCACCAACCGACCCGCGGGCACACCGAGCCTGGACGAGGTGGCGGGCATCAGCGCCCGCGAGCGGGAAGTGCTGGCATTGCTGGCCGAAGGGCTCACGGACCGAGAGATCGGGGAGCGGCTGGGCATTTCACCGCGCACAGTCGAGACGCACGTGGGCTCGCTCCTCAGCAAGCTGGGGGTTCGGAACCGCGCGCAGGCGGCGGCGCGTTACCGGGACGGAGCGTAGGGGTCGTCGAGCGGGTCGCCGAGGACCCGCGCTATCTCCCGCCGGAAGCGCAATCCGGAAGAATGGCGGGCAAGCCAGCGCAGATAGGCCGGGTCCTGCTTCGCCAAGTCGTAGAGCGACCAGCCCTCGTAGCGTCCGAAGTCGAGGCGCAACTCGCCCGCCGAGCTCGCCACCTCGGCGGAGGTCATCGGCGGGGGCCCACCGCTGGCGCCGGTGCGGGACAACATCGAGTCGCCGTCGGGCGTGCCGTCGGCGCTGGTGTGGTGTCGCGGTGGCGCGACCACGGCCGGCGTGAGGATCGGCTCAGGTCCCGGGCCGACCGGTTGCAGGCGATCCGCTCGCTCGAGGTCATACCGCTGTCGCGCTGCCGCGTCGCGCAGCACGTCGAAGGCACGATTGAGCTCCGCAACGCGGATCTCGTGCACGCCAGTCAGGTCCGTCTCCGGGTGGAAGCGCTTCGCCAGCGTCCGGTAGGCAGCGGTGATGACCTCCAGGCTGGCCTCGGGGTCGACCTGGAGCACTTTGTAGTAGTCGCGCTGCACGGCGGTCATGGCGCACGCCTTCGGGCGTTGGCGCGTGCTGCGGCCAGCTGGACGCGGAGCAGGCGCGGCTGGTCGATCTCGATCGCGAGGTCGGAGCCATCGGTCAGATCCAGGAGCAACAACCGCTCGAGCGCCACCGCGCTCTCCTGAATGGCGTCCAGCCTGATCTCGCGGCTTGACTCGCCCACGTGGACGAGCCGGTCCGACGTGAGGTAGAGAGAACCGCCCGTGGGCCTCGCGGCCTCGCCCTCGTCCAGCAGGGCGCCGCGGCGAATGGCGTGCACGAGCTCGCCGCCGGCCAGCTGCACGGCGCCATCCACTTGCGAGCGCAGATCAGGGAGCTCGCCGTCAACCAGGCGGGCGCGTTCGGCATCCGCCGCCAGCTCATCGTCGCTGACGCGCTGGGCGATGGCGGCTGCGTCGCGGAGGGCAGCGGCATCGGGCGCAGCGGCTGACCCCGGCGCCAGGCTCGGCTCGGGCGCCTCGGGATGTGTCACGCCGGCGAGGATAGTCCTACGGGGGTCCTACGGTCATCGGGGAATCCTCAGGGACGGGTACGGAGTGGAGCCTCCGTACCCGTAGCGCGCGATCCGGGATCAGGCCCGTACTGCTCCGGATGCGCACGCATGGCCGATTTCCTACGGTTGCGATCCAGCCGGTGCTGCCCGCCGGCTACTTTCGTCTCTGCTGGGGATCGCTACCTTCGTGCCCAAACCCGAGCGCCACTCCACGACCAGCCGCGTCCTGATCATCTTCACGCTGGTCGTCTTCATGTCGACGCTCATGTCTCCGTTCGCGGCACTCGCCACAGATCCCACCCCTCCTCCCGACAGCAGCGCATCGGCGGAACCCTCCGCACCTCCGCCGGACCCGACCGCCGAGCCCACCACTGAGCCAACGCCGGAAGCCACGCCGGCGTCAGCGCCCTCGAACCCGGAGCCTTCCGACGAGCCGACGGCGCCACCCGCAGAGCCCAGCCCTTCGGACGACCCGCCGCCTGCCTCCAGCGAGCCTGCTCCTGCTGGCCCGACCGTTTCCTTCATCGTGACCTTCACTGCCGGAGCCGATGACGCGGCCGAGGCGGCCCTCTTGTCGGGCGCTGGTGCGACCGAGACTGCATCGGTTCCTGTCCTGCACATGCGCTTCATCGACATCCCGGAGGACGGATTCGCGGCTGTCCTGGACGAGCTACGCGCGTCGCCCATCGTGGCGAGCGTCGACATCGACCGCGAGCGCTCCGTCGAGGCCACCCCCGACGACACCGCCTATCCCGAGCAGTGGGCGCTGCCGAAGATCGGTTGGGACCAGCT
>DATBRW010000122.1:0-16195 GCA_036560125.1 Candidatus Limnocylindria bacterium | reverse complement strand
GGCCTCGGCCTCGTCGGTCTCGACCACCCCGTCGGCGTTCGTGTCCGCATCGCCGGTCAGGAAGGTCATGGCCGCCTCGCGCTCGCGCATGGCCTCGGCCTCCTCCGGCGTCAGCTCGCGTGCCTTGGCAGCGGCCAGGGCCCGCGCCTCGGCGCCTGTCCCGGCCGGGATCAGCTTGCCGATGATCACGTTCTCCTTGAGGCCGATCAGGTGGTCCTTGGCGCCGTTGATGGCTGCCTCGGTCAGCACCCGGGTCGTCTCCTGGAAGGAGGCGGCCGCCAGGAAGGACGAGGTGTTGAGCGACGCCTTGGTGACGCCCAGCAGCACCGTCTGCGCGGTCGCTGGCTCGCCGCCCTCGGCCAGAATCCTGTTGTTGACCTCTTCGAATTCGAAGCGGTCGATCAGCTCGGACGGCAGCAGGTCGGTGTCACCGGCCGTGTCGACCGTGACCTTGCGCAGCATCTGGCGGACGATGATCTCGACGTGCTTATCGGCGATCGTCACTCCCTGTGAGCGGTACACCTTCTGGACCTCCGCCACCAGGAAGCGCTGGACGGTATCCACGCCCTTGATCTGCAACAGGTCCTTGGGGTTGAGGGAGCCCTCGGTCAGCGGATCGCCGGCCAGCACTTCCTCGCCGTTCTCGACCCGCAGCCGGGCCGAGTGCGGCACCGCGTACTCGCGCTGATCCACGTCCTCCGAGTGGAGGGTGAGGGTGCTTCCCTTCTTCGTGACGCGGCCGGCGGCCGGGGCTCGCACCTCGGTCGCCTCGTCGCCTTCGCCCAAGCGGGCCAGCAGCTGGCCCTCGGCCACCTCGTCGCCCGAGGCGACGAGCACCTCGTGCTGCGGGGTGAGCTTCACCGGGGTGTCGTAGGCCTCGCGATGCGTGACCCGCACCACGATCGGCTGGTCGACGCCGGCCCGCACCACCTCGACGATGCCGTCGATCTCGGTCATGGTCGCCTGGCCCTTGGGGATTCGCGCCTCGAACAGCTCCTCGACGCGCGGCAGGCCCTGGGTGATGTCCTCGCCGGCGACGCCGCCGGTGTGGAAGGTCCGCATGGTCAGCTGCGTGCCGGGCTCGCCGATCGACTGGGCGGCGATGATGCCCACTGCCTGCCCCAGCTCGACCAGGTTGCCAGTGGCCAGGTTGCGGCCGTAGCACATGCGGCATACGCCGTGGCGCGCCGCACAGGTCAGCGGGGAGCGGACGTTGACGCGGTCGATGCCGGCCGCCTCGATGCGCTCGATGGCCACCTCGTCGATCTCGTCGTTGCGAGCCACGATCGTCTCGCCGGCCTTCTCGTCAACCACGTCGATCGACGCCATTCGGCCGACCAGCCGATCCCCGAACGGCTCCGGGATCTGCTCCGACTCGTCGCGCGTGATCCAGGTGCCGAGATCGGTGACGCAGTCATCCTCACGCGTGATGACGTCCTGCGCCACGTCCACCAGGCGCCGGGTCAGATAACCCGAGTCGGCGGTGCGCAGCGCGGTGTCGGCCAGTCCCTTGCGGGCGCCGTGGCTCGAGATGAAGTACTCGAGCACGCTCATCCCCTCGCGCAGGTTGCTGCGGATGGGCAGGTCGATGATCCGGCCCGACGGGTCGGCCATCAGGCCGCGCATGCCGGCCAGCTGATGCACCTGGGTCACGTTTCCGCGCGCGCCCGAGTGGGTGATCATCCAAACCGAGCCGCGCTTGTCGAGGCCGTTGAGCATCTTCTCGGTGACGTCATCGGTCGTGGCGCGCCAGACGTCGACCGTCTGGGTATAGCGCTCGTCATCGGTGATGAAGCCCTTGCGGAACTCGCGGTCGATGTCGTTCACCCGCGCATCGGCCTCCGCCAGCAGCTTGACCTTCTCCGCCGGCACGCGGATGTCGTCAATGCCGATGGTGATGCCGGCCACCGTCGCGTAGTGGAAGCCCAGGGTCTTGATGCCGTCCACCAGGCTGGTGGTCGCGGCCGGACCCAGCTCGCGGTAGCACTGCGCGATCAGGGCCTTGAGGCCCTTGCGATCCATGATCCGATTGATGAAGCCCAGCTCGCCGGGGATCACCGTGTTGAAGATCACCCGACCCGGCGTGGTGTCGACCAGCTCGGTGCGCGTGACGGTCTCCCCGTCCTCGCCGACGGGCTCGGTCAGCTCCAGCTCCACCTTGACCGGCGCCTGCACGTGCACATGGCCCAGCTGCGAGGCCATGATCACCTCGGCCGCCGAGGAGAAGGCCTTGCCGGCCCCCTTCTCGTCCGGGGCCTCGACGGTCAGGTAGTAGCAGCCGAGCACCATGTCGTGGGTCGGCGACACCACCGGCGAGCCATCCGCCGCCGACAGCAGGTTCTGCGTCGACAGCATCAGGTCCTTGGCTTCCTGCTGAGCCGCGGTCGACAGCGGCACGTGGACCGCCATCTGGTCGCCGTCGAAGTCCGCGTTGAAGGCGAAGCACACCAGCGGGTGGATCTGGATGGCGCTGCCCTCGACCAGGACCGGCATGAAGGCCTGGATGCCCAGCCGGTGCAGGGTGGGAGCACGGTTCAGGAGCACGGGGTGATCCTTGATCACGTCCTCGAGCACGTCCCACACCTCGGGGCGCACCCGCTCCACGATCCGCTTGGCGCTCTTGATGTTGTGGGCGAAGCCCTTCTCCACCAGCTGCCGCATGACGAACGGCTTGAACAGCTCGAGCGCCATCTTCTTGGGCAGGCCGCACTGGTGCAGCTTCAGCTCGGGGCCGACCACGATCACCGAACGACCGGAGTAGTCGACGCGCTTGCCCAGCAGGTTCTGGCGGAACCGGCCCTGCTTGCCCTTGAGCATGTCGCTCAGGCTCTTGAGCCGATGGTTGCCGGTGCCGGCGATGGCGCGGCCGCGCCGGCCGTTGTCGATCAGTGCGTCGCACGCCTCCTGCAGCATCCGCTTCTCGTTGCGGATGATGATCTCCGGCGCCTCCAGGTCGAGCAGGCGGCTGAGGCGGTTGTTGCGGTTGATGACCCGGCGGTACAGATCGTTCAGGTCGGAGGTCGCGAAGCGGCCGCCGTCCAGCTGCACCATGGGGCGCAAGTCGGGCGGGATGACCGGCAGGGTGGACAGGATCATCCACTCCGGGCGCGCGCCGGACTTGCGGAAGGCCTCGATCAGGCGAAGGCGCTTGATCGCCTTCTTGCGGCGCTGGCCGGAGGTCTGCCGCATCTCGACGTGCAGCCGCTGGGCCAGGTCGTCCAGCTCCAGCTGCTCGATGATCTTCTTGACCGCCTCGGCGCCCATGCCGGCATCGAACATCCGGCCATGCTGCTCGGACAGGGTCCGGTACTCGGACTCGGTCAGGGTCTGCATGATCTTGATGTCGGCCAGCTGCTGCTTGGCGGTGCGGGCCGCCAGCTTGGCATCATCGGTCTCGCGAGCGACCTGCTCGCGCTCGTTGGCGAGTGCCTGGTCGATGCCCGCCGTCAGATCGGTGACGGACTGATCGAATCGCTCCTTGGCCTCGGCCTTGGCCTGCTTGACCTCGGTGTCGACGGCCTCGATCTCGGCCTTGACCGCGTTGCGAAGGGCAGTCAGCCCGGCCTTCGACGTCTCGCCGGAACGGACGATGACCTCGCCGGTGGGCGCGAAGACGACGTCGTCGACGACGGTCTTGCCACCCTCCTTGATCGAAGCCTCGACCTGCTGAGCGGCGGTGGCCAGCTCCTCCGACCGCGCCGTGAAGCGCTCGTCGTGGCGCCGGACATCGGCCTCGTAGGCGGCCTCCACCTCGGCGCGCTTGTCGCCGACGGCGCCCTCGAGCTCGGTGCGCTTCTCCTCTACCACGGACTCGGCCGCAGCGATGCGCTCGGCCATCTCGCCGTCAATGGCGGCGAGAGCCTTCTCGCGCTCGCCCTCATCGACGCGGGTCACCACGTACAGGGCGAAGTAGAGGATGCGCTCCAGGTTGCGGGGGCTGATGTCGAGCAGGATGCCGAGCCGCGATGGCGTGCCCTTGAAGTACCAGATGTGGCTGACGGGGCTGGCCAGCTTGATGTGGCCCATCCGCTCGCGGCGCACCTTGGAGCGGGTGACCTCCACGCCGCACTTGTCGCAGATGATCCCCTTGTACCGGATGCGCTTGTACTTGCCGCAGTAGCACTCCCAGTCCTTGGTGGGACCGAAGATGCGCTCGTCGAAGAGGCCGTCCTTCTCCGGCTTGAGCGTGCGGTAGTTGATCGTCTCCGGCTTGGTGACCTCGCCCGACGACCAGCCCTTGATCTGGTCGGGCGACGCCAAGCTGATACGGATGGCGTCGAAGTTGTTGACTTCCAGCATGAGCGGCTATGACTCCTGCGGCTGATGGCCGCGCCTGGCTCGGGTGGCCGGGGCTGACCAGGCTCCGGCTAGTGATGGACCGATGACTCGCGCGGCGCCCGAGCTGGGCGCCGCGCCCTGACTACTCTTCAAATCCCTGGAGGTTGATGCCCCCGAGGTCCGGGAGCGGATAGCTGCCCGTGTCCTCGATGAAGCGGATCTCCTCCTCGTTCTCGTTCAGGATCTCGACCGACAGCCCCAATGCCTGGAGCTCCTTGATCAGGACCTTGAACGACTCCGGCACTCCGGGCGACTGGATCTCCTCACCCTTGACGATGGCCTCGTAGGTCTGGACCCGACCGAGGACGTCGTCCGATTTCACGGTGAGCAGCTCCTGGAGGATGTTCGCCGCGCCGTAGGCCTCGAGCGCCCATACCTCCATCTCGCCGAAGCGCTGGCCGCCGAACTGCGCCTTGCCGCCCAGCGGCTGCTGGGTGATCAGCGAGTACGGGCCGGTGCTGCGGGCGTGGATCTTGTCCTCCACCAGGTGGTGCAGCTTCAACATGTAGATGTAGCCGACCGTGACCTCGTGGTCGAAGCGCTCGCCCGTGCGACCGTCGTACAGGATCGTCTTGCCGTCCTCCGGCAGGCCGGCGCGCTTCAGCGCCTCGCGGATGTGCTCCTCGCTGGCGCCGTCGAAGACCGGGGTGGCGGCCTTCAGGCCAAGCACCTTCATGGCCCAGCCCAGATGCGTCTCAAGGATCTGGCCGATGTTCATCCGGCTCGGCACGCCGAGCGGGTTGAGCACGATGTCGACGGGCGTGCCGTCCGGCATGAACGGCATATCCTCGACCGGCAGGATCTTGGCGATCACGCCCTTGTTGCCGTGGCGACCGGCCATCTTGTCGCCGACCGCGATCTTGCGCTTCTGGGCCACGCTGACGCGGACCAGGCGGTTCACGCCGGGCAGCAGCTCGTCGCCGGACTCGCGGCTGAACTGGCGGACGTTGACCACGATCCCGCGCTCGCCGTGCGGCAGGCGCAGGGAAGAGTCCTTCACCTCGCGCGCCTTCTCGCCGAAGATCGCGCGCAGCAGGCGCTCCTCCGCGGTCAGCTCGGTCTCGCCCTTTGGCGTGATCTTGCCGACCAGGATGTCGCCGGGCGTCACTTCGGCGCCCTCGTAGATGATCCCGTCCTCGTCCAGGTTGCGGAGGCTCTCCTCGCCGACGTTCGGTATGTCGCGGGTGATCTCTTCCGGACCGAGCTTGGTGTCGCGGGCCTCGATCTCGTGCTTCTCGATGTGGATGCTCGTGAACAGGTCCTCGCGCACCAGTCGCTCGCTGATGACGATGGCGTCCTCGTAGTTGCCACCCTCCCACGGCTGGAAGGCGACCAGGATGTTCTGGCCCAGCGCCATCTCGCCCTGGTCGGTGCTCGAGGAGTCGGCCAGCACCTGGCCCTTGGCCACCCGGTCGCCGACGTCGACGATCGGGCGCTGGTTGATGCAGGTGCCCTGGTTCGAGCGCAGGAACTTCTTCAGGACGTAGGTGTCCCGCTCGTTGCCCTCGTCGCGCTCGACCATGATCTCGGAGCTGGTGACGCCCACCACGGTGCCGGCGGCCAGGGCCACCACCATCTGCTGGGAGTCGAAGGCGGCGCGGTACTCCACGCCGGTGCCGACGACGGGCGCCTCGGGCTGGAGCAGCGGCACCGACTGCCGCATCATGTTCGAGCCCATCAGCGCGCGGTTGGCGTCGTCATGCTCCAGGAACGGGATCATGGCAGTAGCCACGCTCACGATCTGCTTGGGACTGACGTCCATGTAGTCGACGTCCTCAGCCGGCTGCACGCGGAACTCGTCGCGATAGCGGACCATGACGCGCTCCTCGGTGAAGTGCTGCCCATCGTCGAGCGGCGCGTTGGCCTGTGCGATGTAGTAGCGCTCCTCTTCGTCGGCGGCGAGGTACTCGATCTCGCTGGTGACCACCGGGCGCACGCGCACGCCGGCCACCTTGTGCTCCTTGATCGCCGACCACAGCTTCTCGTCGATGGTCGTGCCGGTGCGGGCGATCGCCTTGCCACCGTCACCGGTGACCAGCGGCTCGGCCAGCACCTGCCCGATGGCATCGGTCTTATTGTCCCGATGACTGACGAGCTTGCGCACCTTGCGGTAGGGCGTCTCGATGAAGCCGTAGTTGTTGATCTTGCCGTAGGTCGCCAGCGACCCGATCAAGCCGATGTTCGGGCCTTCCGGCGTCTCGATCGGACACATCCGGCCGTAGTGGCTGGGGTGCACGTCGCGAACGTCGAAGCCGGCCCGCTCACGGGACAGGCCGCCGGGGCCCAGCGCCGACAGGCGCCGCTTGTTGGTCAGCTCGGCCAGCGGGTTGGTCTGGTCCATGAACTGGGACAGCTGGCTGCCGCCGAAGAACTCTTTCATGGCCGCCACCACGGGGCGGATGTTGATGAGCGTGTTCGGTGTGGCCTGGTCGGAATCGGTGATCGTCATCCGCTCCTTGACGACGCGCTCCATGCGGAGCAGGCCAATGCGGAACTGGTTCTGGATCAGCTCGCCGTTGGCCCGGATGCGCCGGTTGCCCAGGTGGTCGATGTCGTCGGGCTGGCCGCGGCCGTTGTTCAGCTCGATCAGCTTGCCGATGATGGCGGTGATGTCGTTGCGGCTGATGACCCGCGCGTCGCGCAGGTTCTCGCTCGACTCCGACGGGAGGTCGATCTTCAGCTTGGCGGCGACGTCAGCCAGTGCCTTGTTCAGCTTGTAACGGCCGACCCGGCCCAGGTCGTAGCGGCGGAAGTTGAAGAAGAGGCTGGTGACCAGCGCGCGAGCGTTGTCGACCGTGGGCGGATCGCCCGGGCGCAGCTTCTTGTAGACCTCGATCAGCGCCTCGTCCTGGGTGGCGGCGGTGTCCTTGTCGAGCGTCAGCTGGACGAACGGATGCTCGGGATGGTCGTCGGCCGGCGCGAAGAGCTTGAGCATCTCGGCGCTGTCCTCGACGCCCACGGCGCGCAGCAGCGTGGTGACCGGGATCTTCCGCTTGCGGTCGACCTTGACGCTGAGCAGGTCCTTGTTGCTGGTCTCGAACTCCAGCCAGGCGCCGCGGTTCGGGATCACCTTGGCAGCGAACAGCATCCGGCCGGTGGCCGGATCCTCGGCGGAGGTGTAGTACACGCCCGGCGAGCGCACCAGCTGGCTCACCACCACGCGCTCGGCGCCGTTGATGATGAAGGTGCCCTGTTCCGTCATCCAGGGGAAGTCGCCCATGAAGACGGTCTGGTGCTTGACCTCGTCGGTCTCCTTGATGACAAGGTCGACCTCGACCTTCAGGGGCTTGGAGAAGGTCAGGTCCCGGGTGCGGCATTCCTCCTCGCTGAACTTCGGCTCCTCGAAGTAGTAGTCGCGGAAGTGCAGCTCAAGATTCTTGCCAGTGAAGTCGGTGATCGGGGTGATCTCGTCCAGCAGATCGCGAAGGCCGGTCTGGACGAACCAATGGAATGAATCGGTCTGGGTCTGGATCAGATTCGGGAGAGGGAGAACCTCGGGGATGTGCGAGAAACTCTCACGGCTCGGTGCCAGCTCAAACCGGCTGGCGGACTCGGCCAAGGCCATTCGAACTCCTTGAGAAGGGCATGGGGGAAGGCATGGAGGGGCGCGGACACGCGAACGGAGAGTATATCACGGGCTACCGCTTCGTCAACTGAAGCGCCCCAGCCTATCCTTCGACCGTGAAGCTGACTGTGATCGGAGGCAGTGGCGGGTATCCGGGTCGCGGCCAACCCTGCAGTGGATACCTTGTCGAGGCCGATGGCTTCGCCCTCCTGATCGACCCCGGCTACGGGGTCGCCGTGGCGCTCACGGCCGATGATGCGCCCATCTTCCATGCGGTGCTGGTCAGCCACGCTCACCCCGACCACTGCGCCGATCTGAACCCAATCCTCCGCGCCCGAGCATGGGCCGATGTTCCGCTGGGGCCGCTGCCGGTGTATGCGCCACCGGGCGCGCTCGATGCGGTCCTGGCGCTGGACCGGGCGGAGGTCCTGGATGGCTCGTATGAGATCCGCCACCTCGATGCCGGCCACGAGCTGACCCTCGGACCGTTCGAGGTGCGGACGGCGCCGCTCCCCCATCCTCGACCGAACCTCGGGTTCCGGATCAGCGCCGGTGGGCGGTCGCTGACCTACACCGGCGACTGCGGCCCATCCGACGCGCTGGTCGAACTGGCTCGTGGCACCGACCTCTTCCTGGCGGAGGCTTCCTACGCCGAGACCGTCCCGGAGGAGATCGTTGGGGCCCTGTCGAGCGCTGCCGACGTCGGTCGCGAGGCCGCCGCGGCCAGCGTCGAGGTCCTGGTCCTGACCCATTTGATGCCGCGGACCGATGAGGCTGCCGCCGTCACCGCCGCCGCCCGCTCCTTCGCCGGTCCCATTTCGGTGGCGCGACCGGGGCTCTCCGTCGTGCTTTGACGCCCTGGGCGTTCCGCACCACTGGAGGGCTTGAGCGTGGTGAGGCCGCGTGTACGATACGCGCGGCCACCGAGCGGCCGCAGGACGCGCCTTGCCCGAGGCGCGGCTGGAGGTAATCGGTGACGGCCCAGGACTTCCTCAGCGCGATCAGCCAGCTGATCTACCTGGTGCTGTTCGCCATCTCCATCGTCCGGCTGGTCCGGCTGCGCACCCTGGTCGCGCTGGACACGTTCCTGTTCTTCGGAGTCATCGCCGTCATTCTGGTGCTCGGCGATGTGACCGGTCTGCTGGGCCTAGCCGATGAGCCGTGGGTCGCGGTCGTCAGCTGGGTGGGCGTCGCCGCCCTGCCGTTCCTGCTGCTCCGCCTCGCGCACGAGTTCCTGCCGCGCCCCACCTGGGTGATGGCCGTCGCTACGGTCGCGTTCGTGGCAGTGGCGGCCCTTGGCATCGTGGTCGCGCAACCATGGCCGACGCCAGTCGTGCTGGCCCTGATCATCGATTTCGTGGCCTTCGGGTCGTATGCCTCGTTCGCCTTCCTGCAGGCAGCCGCCAAGACGCGCGCCGGTACGCAACGCCGCATGCAGGCGGTGGCTGCCGGCTCAGGCCTCATCGCCGCCATCATCGCCCTGGCCGGCCTCTCGTTGGCGTTCGCGGAGCCGCCTGAGTGGATCGCGCTCACCTCGCAGGTGCTAGGCCTGGCGGCGGTGACCGCCTACTTCATCGGGTTCGCGCCGCCGCCCATCCTGCAGCGCGGCTGGCAGGAGCCGGCCATCCGCTCGGCGCTGGCGCGGGCGCCGGAGCTGGTCCGCCTCGCCGATCCGCATGACATCGGCGCGGAGATCGCCGCGGCGGCGCTGGAGGCAACGGGCGCGCAGGGATCGGCGGTCGGGCTGTGGGACGAAGCCGCAGGCGTGCTCCAGTTCCGACAGCCGACGGGCGAGCTGCAGCCGATGCTGCCTGGCGAAGCAATCAGCGGACGGACGTTCGAACAGCAGCGTCCCCTGGTCACGGGGCGGGCGGAGCGCGACGCGCCCGAGCGGGCGGACGAGTATCGACGCTCAGGCATCCGAGCCATCGTGTCGGCGCCGATCACCAGCGGCGATCGGCGGCTTGGCGTCCTGACGGTGTATGCGGTGCGGCCGCCGGTCTTCACCGATGACGCGGTGGCCGTGGTGCAGATGCTGGCCGAGCAGGCCGCCCTGGTGCTGCGCAGCCAGGAGCTGCTGCGTGACGCGGCGCAGGTGCGCGCCATGGCCGAGATGACTCGGCTGAAGGACGATTTCCTGTCGGTCGTGGCCCACGACGTCCGGACTCCGCTGACGACCATCCTCATCAACTCGGAGCTGCTCCAGAACGCGCTCGATGGCGACGGCCGCAACGGGCAGCGGGCCGGAGCGCTGCGGGCGGAGGCGGAACGCCTGAAGGCGCTGGTCGACGACTACCTGGACATCGTCAGCGCGGAGGCCGGGCGGGAGGCGCACATGGCCCAGGGCGACCTGGTGCAGATCGCGCGGGAGGCGCTGGAGGGCATGCCCGACCCGACGTCCCGCGTGCGCCTCACTGGCGCGGACGCCGTGACCGGCACGTTCGACGCCGCCCGGTTGCGGCAGCTCATCCAGAACCTGGTGGGTAACGCGGTGAAGTACTCGGATGCCGCCGAACCGGTCGAGCTGCGGATCTGGCGCGAGGATGGAGTGGCCCAGCTCACGGTCACCGACCACGGCATCGGCATCCCGGATGAGGACCTGCCCCTCCTGTTCGAGCGCTTCCATCGCGGCAGCAACACCGACGATCGGCGCTACCGCGGCCTGGGCCTGGGGCTGTACATCTGCCGCCAGATCGCCGACGAGCACGGTGGGACCATCAACGTCACCAGCCGGGTCGGCGAGGGCACGACCTTCCACGTCACGCTTCCGCTGGCTGCGGCCGCGGCGGTGGCCGATGCCTGAGGGCGCGCCGGTGCTGGTGGTCGACGACGACGCCGCGATCCGGAGCGCGGTGCGCGACGTCCTGGAGAGCGAGGGCATCGCGGTCGAGACGGCCAGCAATGGCGCCGATGCGCTGGAGAAGGTCTCCCGCCAGCGGCCACGCCTGGTGCTCCTCGACATGCGGATGCCGGTGCTGGACGGCTGGGGCTTTGCCAGCGCCCTGCGGGAACGCGGGCTGGCGCTGCCGGTGGTGGTCATGACGGCTGCCGCCGATGCGAGCCGCTGGGCGGACGAGATCGGGGCGATCGGCGTGGTGGCCAAGCCATTCGGCGTCGCCGAGCTCGTCAATGCGGTGCGTCGCTACAGCGGCGCTGCGCCCGGGAACTAGACCAACCGGGGATGCGAAAGGCCGGCCCCCGAAGGAACCGGCCTGGTGCGTTGTTGAGCGGAGGGGACTAGCGAACGTCGACGGTCGCGCCGGCCTCGGCCAGCTTCTCCTTGACCTGCTCGGCCTCTTCCTTGGCGACGCCCTCCTTGACCGCCTTGGGAGCAGCGTCGACCAGGTCCTTCGCCTCCTTGAGGCCAAGGCCGGTCAGCTCGCGGACCGCCTTGATGACCAGGATCTTGTTCGCGCCGACTTCCGTCAGGACCGCGTCGAACTCCGTCTTCTCCTCGGTGGCGGCGGCCGCGCCATCGCCACCCGCAGCAGGTGCCGCGGCCACGGCCACGGGCGCAGCGGCGGTGACGCCGAACTTCTCCTCCACCGCCTTGACCAGGTCGCTCAACTCGAGGACGGTCATGCTCGAAATCGCTTCCAGGATCTCGTCCTGGCCCAGTGTCTTGGTTGCCATGGTGTCGTGCTTCTCCTTCGTGGAAAGGCGACCGGTCAGGCCGCGCCCTCGCTCTGTTGCTTCTGATCGGCCACGGCGTTCAGGACGCCGGCCAGGTTGCGGAGGTTGGCGGCCAGCACGCCGGCAAAGCCGGTGAGCGGGCTGGCGATGCCGCCGGCGAACTTGCCGAGCAGCACCTCGCGGGTCGGCAGGCTGGCCATCCGCGCCAGGCCGGTGGCGTCGACGACGGCACCGCCCAGCAGGCCACCCCGGACGGTCACCACCTTGTATGGGCGGAACGCGTCCTGCAGCGCCTTGGCCAGCGTCACCTCGTCACCTGAGATGGTGGCCAGCGCGGTGGGGCCGTCCAGCATCGGCTTCAGGTCGGCGCGATCCGCCTCGTCGGCGGCGATCTTCAGCAGGCGGTTCTTGGCGACGTGCAGCTCCACGCCATTGGCGCGGAGCGTCCGGCGCACAGTCTGCATCTCCGAGACCTTCAGCCCGCGATAGTCGGCCACGGCGATGGCGGTGCTGCCACGGAGCAGCTCCGCCAGCACTCGCACCGCGTCGCGCTTGGCATCGGTCGGCATGGTTGGTCCTCTCGAAACAAAGAAAAACGGTCCGCGCGCGTCAGCACGAGGACCGTCATCGGATCCATTTCGTGCCTCGGCGTGCCGCCGGCCTCGTGGGCCGGCAATTTTGTCCGGGGCTTGCACCCGGCACGCATCGCTGTCTGCGGCGAGTCTTTAGTTGGGCCGGCCGATGGTAGCCAATGCGGCGCCCGTCGGCAAATGATCAGGCGTTGGCAGCGGCCAGCGCCGATGGAATGTCGATCCGGACGCCAGGCCCCATCGTCGGCGCCAGCGTCAGCGACCGCATGTAGGTGCCCTTGGCGCCGGTCGGCTTGGCGCGGTTGATCGCGTCGACCAGGGTCGCCACGTTGGCGCGCAGCTGGTCGGGGGTGAAGCTTGCCCGCCCAACCGTGGCGTGCACGATGCCGGCGCGGTCGACCTTGAACTCGATGCGGCCGGACTTGATCTCGCTCACCGCCCGCTCGATGTCGAAGGTCACGGTGCCCGACTTCGGATTCGGCATCAGGCCACGCGGCCCGAGCTTCTTCCCGAGGCGGCCGACCATGCCCATCATGTCGGGGGTGGCGATGGCCACGTCGAAGTCGAACCACCCCTCATCGATGCGCTTGACCAGGTCCTCGCCGCCGACCTCGTCAGCGCCGCCGCGCAGCGCCTCCTGGGCCTTCTCGCCCTGGGCGAACACGATGGCCCGCAGCGAGCGGCCGGTACCGTGCGGCAGCACGACCGTGCCGCGCACCAGCTGGTCGGCATGGCGCGGGTCGACGCCCAGGCGCAGATGCGCCTCGACGGTGGCGTCGAACTTGGAGGTCGACAGCTTCGGCAGGAGCTCGGCCGCCTCGGCCAGCGGATAACGGCGCTCCGCCTCGACCAGTGCGGCGGCCTCGCGATACTTGCGTCCGTGGGCTGCCATCAGTCGCGTACCTCGATGCCCATGCTGCGCGCGGTGCCGGCCACGATGCGCATGGCGTGCTCCACGTCGTTGGCGTTCAGGTCCGGCATCTTGGTGGTGGCGATCTCGCGCAGCTGCTGCTGGGAGACACTGCCGACCTTCTCGCGGTTCGGCTGCGCCGATCCCGATTCCACGCCGGCGGCGCGCTTCAGCAGCGCGGCGGCCAGGGGCGCCTTGGTGACGAAGGTGAAGGAGCGGTCCTCGTAGACCGTGATCTCAGCCGGGACGACGTAGCCGCGCAGGTCGGCGGTGCGCTCGTTGAAGGCCTTGATGAACTCCATGATGTTGATCCCGTGCTGGCCCAGCGCCGGGCCGACGGGCGGAGCGGCGGTGGCGGCGCCGGCAGGCGCCTGCACCTTCAGGATCGTGCGAACTTTCTTGGCCATGTGGTTCCTCCGAGGTGCTGACGGAGCGGGTCACGCTCCTCCCTCTCGCTGGCGGCGGCCGTCAGGCCGCCATCGGTCCAAACGCTAGAGCTTGTCGATCTGCAGGAAGTCCAGCTCGACCGGCGTCTCACGGCCGAAGATGCTGACCAGCACCTTGACCTTGTTCTTCTCTGGATTGACCTCGTCCACCGTGCCGATGAACTCGGCGAACGGGCCGTCCTTGACGCGGACGCTCTGGCCCTTGGTGAACTGGAGCTTGAACTTCGGCGCCTCGACCCCCATCTGCTTGAGGATCTTCTTGACCTCGGCCTCGACCAGCGGGGTCGGGCGGTTGCCGGAGCCCACGAAGCTGGTGACGCCCGGCGTGTTGCGCACGACGTACCACGACTCGTCGGACATGGCCATCTCGACCAGGACGTAGCCGGGGAAGACCTTCTTGTTGACGGTCATCCGCTGGCCGTTCTTGATCTCGATCTCCTCTTCCATGGGCACGAGCACCTGGAAGATCTGGTCCTCGACGCCCATCGACTCGATGCGGTGCTCGAGGTTGGCCTTGACCTTGTTCTCGTAGCCGGAGTAGGTGTGAATGACATACCACTGCTTCGCCGAGCCGGCGAGCTCCACGGGGAGTGGTGCTTCGCGCGAAAGGCGGGCAGCCTGCTGCGCCTCGACGTTGTGCCGAGGCTCGGACGACTTGGGGGCGGATGCGCCGTCTTCCGCCTCAGCGGGCTCGGCTGCCTCGGCAGACTCCGTCTCATCGGCGTCCGTCTGCGACTCCTCGGCCTCGTCGGCAGCCTCCTCGGCGGCGATGTCTGCCTCGGCGGTGCCCGACAGGCCCGCCTCGAGCGATTCCGTGTCGGCGGCGTCGATCGCCTCGTCGACAGCCTGGGCGACCTCGTCCTCTCCCTCGTCGATCGTGTCGACGTCGGCGGACACGACCTCGCCGGCCTGTGGCTCGTCGAAGTCCCCCGTGTCCTCGGTGGCCTCCGCCTCGATCACGGCGTCCACGTCGGTGGTCGCCTCGTCGGTCGGCGGATCATCGGTCAGGGTGGCGTCGCGGCGCGTCTCGTCGGTCATCACAGCACCTGCTGCAGGATGGCGTGGAGCGCCGTGTCGATGATGGCGATGTAGGCGCCCACCGCGACGCTGACGGCGATCACGATCAAGGTCAGGTTGATCACCGTCGAGCGCGTGGGCCAGGCGACCTTCTTGAGCTCGGCCCAGGCTTCGGAGAGGTAGTTCGTCAAACGCCCGATCACGGTCTGGTCAGTGTGCTCCTGGAGTGCGGTGGTTGCGTGTCAATGGCTGGTGGGTGGGTAGTGTGGCGACGGTCTGGCAGGGGCGACAGGACTCGAACCTGCAACCGCTGGTTTTGGAGACCAGTGCTCTACCAATTGAGCTACACCCCTCCGACGCCGCCCTACTTCGTCTCCCGGTGCAGCGTGTGCTGCCGGCAGCGCGGGCAGAACTTGTTCAGCTCGAGCCGCCCCGGGTCGTTTCTCTTGTTCTTGCGGGTGCTGTACGTGCGCTCCTTGCAGGTCGTGCACGCCAGGGAGATGACTGGTCGATTCTCAGCCTTGGCCACGGTTGATTCCTGTCGATCTGGTCGGTTTCCGCTGCCGGATCCGGCCAACCTTAACTAGGGCAGGACTCCCGGGGGAAAGCAGCGAAATGATAGGGCTCGAGCGGGGTCAGTGTCAACGAACCGTGCTCCGACTCCCGCTCAGGCGGGCTGGCCCGGCGTCGTCTCGCTCTCCGAGACCTTGCCGCGGCGTGCCAGCACGATGTGGGTGAACGGCAGCCGGAAGTCGCTGAAAACCTCGATGCTGACCAGGAACCCCAGGAAGATGAAGAGCACGCCCAGGAACTCGCCCAGGTAAAAGGACCACGTCACGCCGAAGCGGTTGAGGCCACTGGTCCAGCCCGGGATGAAGCCCCCCAGCGCGATCAGCAGCGTGGCCGGCACCCGCGAGTTCAGCGTGCCGGCCCGGAAGGCGCGCCACGCACCGGGGATGGAGGCGAAGAAGTTGACGACCACCGCGATCCCCCGCCCAATGGCGCCGATCACCGGCGGTCCGCCCTCGACCCGCATGACCCGGTTCTTTGGCATGAAGATGTAGGCGGAGTAGATCGCGCCGAAGACCAGGGCGAACGCGCCGGAGATGTTGAATGGCGGCGTCATGACCCGCAGGTCGGGCGGGAAGGCCTGGCCAATCGGCACGCCGGTGACCGGATCCAGGGCATAGCCCGGCGGATCCACGGGCAGGGTCAGGGTCAGCACCGCCACGACCGCCGAACCGATCAGCAGGATGACCGTCGCCAGCGGCGCCACCGCCCGGCGTCGAACGCGGGTTGCCACCGCCAGCGCGATCGCCGCCACCGTGCAGAACAGCACAACGCCCAGGATCGTCGTGGGCGAGGCGGGGTCGCCTTCCTTGATGCGCGCCAGCCCGGCCAGGATGCTGAACAGGCCGCCGGCAAAGACACTGAAGGCCACGAAGTAGCCGAAGCGCGTGTTGCGCAGCAGCCAGACGGTCCCCAGGCCAAGGTAGGCGGCGACGCCGAAGGCGCCGATCAGGTACCAGACCCGATAGAGGGGCTCGTTCCAACCGTACGCCCCACCCAGGAACTCGGTGCCGGCGCTGATGCCGTACCACAGCAGGCCGATCGCCCAGACAAGTTGGTATGGCTGCCGCCGTCGTAGCCACTGGTCGACAACCAGGATGGCAAAGACGAACGAGAGGAGCGAGGA